>WREN01000023.1 GCA_009779295.1 Oscillospiraceae bacterium
CGGAAAAAAGATTTTAATAACCGGCGTAAGCCGCCCGAGAGGTATCGGCGCTACGCTTGCGAAACGGTTCGCGGAATCGGGAGCTATTGTCGCAGTTCATGGGTTTTCGGATTATGATTTGACAGTAGGCGAACATAATTCCGCTATGCCGGACAGCACAGAAATTATAGCGAAACAATTAAACGTGACTTTGGTTACACCATCGGATTTTGCAAAAACAGGCACTGCAGTAAAAGTCGTTGATGAAGCTGCGGAAAAATTAGGAGGGCTTGACGGTATGATTCTAAATCACGCATACGGCGTGTATGCGGATATAGGACAATGGACGGTTGAGCATATCGACTCTCACCTGCTCGTAAACGTTCGCGCCGCAATGATGATGATACAATCGTTTTCTAATCAAGTGGATTCTACAAAGGATAATGCTATTACTCTTTTTACAAGCGGACAGTACAAAAATGTTGAAAGAGGTTTAATGGCTTACAGCGTATCAAAAGAAGCAATTATTTGTTTGTGCCGGGGCGCGGCAGACGTACTCGGCGATAAAAGCATACGGGTAAATTGTATAAATCCGGGGTGCAACGATACAGGGTATTGTTTCGGAGAGATATATGATGAAATAGCTAAACGACACCCTGCGGGGCGTTGGGGTACACCGGACGATACCGCTGACTTGGCGCTTTTCCTGCATAGTTCTTACGCGAAATGGATAACCGGACAAGTCATCGCAAGTCACGGCGGATGTAAAGGAGAAATTTAAATATAACGGAGGTATTAAAAATGAGAAACTACAAAATTGAAACAGAAAAACGCGTGGAATACATTAAAAACATTCTATCCGCCAGCGGATTCGACGGCATCGTGTTCGCCAACAGCGGAGGGAAAGACTGCGTACTGGCGGGGATATTGTGCAAGATGGCTTGCGCCAACACGCTGGGATTAATTTTACCTTGCGAATCGAAACGCAACTTTCACGAAGATTCAAACGACGCGATGAAAGTCGCGGTGCAATTTGGGATTGAAATGCGTGTGATAGATTTGACGGAAACGAAAAGAACGTTGATGAACGTTCTCGACATACAAGTTGAAATGAATTATCTCGCAACAATCAACATCAACCCGCGTTTGCGGATGATAACGCTATACGCCATATCCGCCGCTGAGAAACGTCTGGTACTCGGAACAGGGAACAGAAGCGAGCGTTACATGGGTTACTTCACGTTATGGGGCGACGGCGCGTTCGATTTCAACCCTATCGCGGATTTGACGGTGACGGAAGTTTATGAATTTTTAACTTATCTGGGCGTTCCTAAGAATATCATCAAAAAGGCTCCGTCAGCCGGACTGTTTGAAGGTCAGACTGATGAAGCCGAAATGGGCGTGACTTACAAAGCGATCGACGATTATCTGCTGTACGGTACGGTAAACGAAAAAGACAAAGCCGTCATCGACCGTTACCACAATAGGAGCGAATACAAACGAAACTTGCCGTCGATGTTTGAGGATATTTTATCTTGACAAACAATTTATATTATGTTATTATTAAAAAAATGAAAGATGGTGTAATTAATGGCTAATAACGTTAAAATAAGTCTTTTAGGATTCCCGTCCCTGACAGGAGTTTATGATCCGGAAGCAAATGTACAATCGATGATCAATTATTTCAATTACAATTTGAACAAAGTTCTTCCTAATAACCCCGATATAATTCTGATGCCTGAAGCGAGCGACCGTTTCGCGGGTTTTAGTATCGAGCAAACGAGCGAATATTATCTTGTCCGCGGCGAAAAAATATTGAATTTCTTGTGCGAAACCGCGAAAAAAAATCATTGCAACATCGCATACTCCGCGATCCGAAACATTTGGGAAGATAAAAAATTTCCGTTCCGCAACTCAACGCAAATAATCGGGCGCGACGGTAATATCGTCGGTATATATGACAAAAACCATGTTGTTATACCGGAATGTGATGATTGTGACATCGCCTACGGTAAAGAAGCGAAAGTGATTGAATCAGACATCGGAAAACTTGCGTGCGCTATCTGTTTTGACCTTAATTTCAATTGTCTGTATGAAAGATATAAACCGCAGAATCCGGACCTTATCGTATTCTGTTCACAATATCACGGCGGCTTGAAGCAGCAGCAATGGGCTTTCGAATTGCGTTCCTATTTCGCGAGCGCGATCAGCGGAGACCAAAGCCGGATATTGAACCCGTACGGCGAAACTGTAGCCGCTTCAACGAACTACTACGATTATACAACCGCCAAAGTAAATCTCGACTACACGATGGCGCATATCGATTTCAACAACGGGAAGTTCATTGAACTAAAGAAAAAGTACGGCGAAGGCGTAACAATTTATGATCCCGGTTATGTGGGAAGCGTTCTTATCACGTGTGAACACGACGATATGACGGTTATGGATATGATAAAAGAGTTTGATATAGAATTATTTGACGATTATATGGAAAGGTCACTAAAACACAGAGAAACAAATTTATGTTAGAGATTTTTAATATAACTTTTAATCAGCTTGCAATATTGTTTATTTTCCTCGCAATCGGTTTCATTTTGAAAAAGTTAAAAATCGTTCACGATACGCTCAGCAATGTATTATCGAGCTTGGAAGTAATCGTTTTCCTTCCTGCGCTTTGCTTTAATACGTTCTCGCAGAACGTTTCCGTTGCGACAATAAACAGCAAACTGCCGTATTTTTTATACGGCGTTGCTATATTGGCAGTGACATTTGTTATGTCGATCGGTTTAACAAAGCTGCTCGCGAAAGATAATAACACACGCGACGTTTATCTTTATGCCTTGACGATACCGAACATCGGGTATCTGGGTTATCCGCTGATAAACGCGTTGTACGGTGAGGAAATGCTTTCCAACACGATGCTGTTTTGTCTGCCGATGAATTTATTTATCTACACGGCGGGGATTTATATACTCTGCCCTAAAGATAATTACAAATTCTCGCTGAAAAAATTATTGAATCCTACAATGGTTATGACATTTTTAGGGATTATTGTCGGTTTGACCGGATTAAAAATGCCGCAAATCGTGACAAGCGTCTCCGCTTCCGCTTCCGCTTGTATGGCGCCGATAGCGATGATAATGACGGGCTTCGTGCTCGCGAAAATCCCGTTCAAAGCTATGATTAACAATTACAAAACTTACATAGTTTCGGCATTAAGGCTGTTAATTATTCCCGGGCTGATACTCGCGGGGATGTTGTTAATCAAGGCTGACCCGAAAATAACGCTGATAGCGGCGGGTATATACGCAATGCCGCTCGGGTTGAACGTAGTGGTGTTCCCGGAAGCGTACGGCGGCGACAGTAAAACCGGCGCGCAATCGTGTTTGGTTTCGTATGTGCTGTGCATCTTAACGATACCGCTGGTGTTTTCGGTGATTTCGTATTTTGTTTAAAATGTTAACAAAAAGTTTAATAAAAAGATATATTTTTTATAATATTAATTGTTAAAATATTATTATATTAATTTAAGGAGTATGAATTATGAAAAAGATCATTGCAATTCTCATCGCGTTAATCCTATTAACTTTACCTGTTTTTGCAGGACATGAACCAGAAGCAAACATGGGAAACGTAGCTTACACAATTCAAAAATACGCTGAAAAACCAGTTATCGACGGTATACTTGACGAATACAGCTATACAAAACTTGACGTTAAACCGGGCGATATTTCATACGGCTGGAGCGATTCTGTTACCAACGGCGCAGACTTGGCGAAGAACCTCGATTTCGCAGCGTATCTTACTTACGACGAAGATTATGTTTATCTTTTCTTGTCCGTTGACGCGGCAAATTATTTTAACGACATAGAAACATTCGGCGACGGAAATATGTGGGCACAATCAATTATTCAGGCAAACTTCGCGGCTGTTACCGATGCCGGCGGCGACAGACTTGAATACGGTATAGGCAGAAACAGTATAAACGGCGAGTTGAACTACATCTGCTGGGCGCAGTATCCCGGCGCGGCAGCAGAACTTAATCTGCAACCCGGTACTGATTTCCAAATCGTTGTTACCGGCGGCAGATTGAATTATGAAGTAAGAACACCCGTTGCGGCGTTCACGGCAAACGGCAAACTGGCAGAAGGCGGTCAGATCGGATTCTGTTTGGTTATCGGTATGTGCGACAAGTCTTTGGCTGAAGGACAAGCCGCAGGCGGATATTTGCATACGCAGGTAGCTTCCGGCTGTTCGGGCGGAAAAGCTGCTGACCAATTCGCTAAAATTACCCTTGCAGGTGTTATGGAAGGTCGTCCGGTAATCGTTGAGGAAGTGGAAGTTGTTGAAGAACCGGCAGACGTCGGTACCCCGGCAGTTACACCTCCGAGCGGCGGCGCTGCTCAAACAGGCGATTCCTACATAGCAATTCTAATTATGGTGATAGCTGTTACAGGCGTTGTCGTATTCAGAAGAAAAGCAGTAAGATAATTTAATATTTAGTGTGCAAAAAAACGGACACAGTCATGTGTCCGTTCTTATTTTATTTATCCTTTTTCCTCAGTTCAACCCGACGGATCTTCCCGCTGATCGTTTTCGGCAATTCGTTGATGAACTCCACTACGCGCGGATATTTATACGGCGCGGTGTTGTTTTTGACGTAATCCTGGATTTCCTTCTTTAATTCTTCCGTTCCGACCGTGCCCTTAGTGAGGACTATCGTCGCTTTGACCGCCTGTCCTCTGACCTCGTCGGGTACCGCGGTGACGGCGCACTCAAGCACGTACGGTAATTCCATGATTACGCTTTCGATTTCGAACGGTCCGATACGGTAACCGGACGATTTTATCAAGTCGTCGGTGCGCCCGACATACCAGTAATAGCCTTCCTCATCGCGCCAAGCGGTATCGCCCGTGTGGTACACGCCGTTTTGCCAAACGGCTTCCGTGGCTTCTTTATTTATATGGTCATCCGTTGTATCGGAATAATATCCGAGGAACACGCCGCAATTCTTGCCCCTGTTTGTATATACAACTATTTCGCCCGTTTCACCGGTTTTACAAGGATTCCCGTCAGAATCTAAAATATCCATATCGTACATCGGGCTTGGCAGACCCATTGAACCGAGTTTGATTTTAGAATTTTTGAGATTCGCGACAGTCAAAGTTGTTTCCGTCTGTCCGAAACCTTCGAAGATTTTAAGCCCGGTCGCCTTTTCAAATTGATGGAATACTTCGGGATTTAACGCTTCTCCGGCGGTATTAACATATTGTAACGTTGACAAATCATACTTGCTCAAATCCTCCTTGATGAAGAATCTGTATATCGTAGGCGGGGCGCAGAACGAAGTGATGTTGTGCTGTTTGAACAGCGGCAGAATATCCGGCGCTTCGAACTTTTTGTAATCATACGCGAATATCGCGCCTTCGCACAACCATTGCCCATACAGCATACCCCATAACGACTTGCCCCAGCCTGTATCGGACATCGTATAATGGATACCGTTCGGGTCGACGTTATGCCAATACTTCGCCGTGATGAAATGCGCGAGCGGGTATGTGTGGCTGTGCTTGGCAATACGCGGATAACCTGTCGTTCCGGACGTGAACATCATCAGCATGTTGTCATTGCCGGCAGCGCAATCGGCAGGGCGTTTGTAAACATCGCTGCATTTAGGAAATTCCTCGTCGAATGAGTGCCAGCCTTCGCGCATACCGTTCGCAATCATTTTGATTTTCAAAGTTGGGCTTTCATCCAATGACAGCTCCAATTGATGTGCGACGTCGCCGTCAGCGGTACAAACTACCGCTTTAACTCCGGCGGAATTGAAACGATATTCGAAATCTTTCTTCATAAGCATATGCGTAGCCGGAACGACAATCGCGCCGATTTTGCTGATAGCGAGAATCGTGGGCCAGAATTGCCAATGAAGTTTCAGAACGAGCATAACGCGGTCGCCTTTCTTGATTCCAAGCGATGTAAAATAATTCGCAACCTGATTCGACATTCGGCTCATATCTCCGAACGTGAATCGTTTCACGTTTTTATTGCTGTCTAAATGCAGCATAGCGAGTTTATCAGGCGATTTCTGCGCGATCTTATCAACGACATCATACGCGAAATTGAAACGTTCGGTATTCACAAATTTGATATCAACTAAAGAACCGTTCGTTTCCTCGACACATTCGATGAATTCTCCGTATTTTTTATTGAGGGTTTTTTGCTCATTTTCCGGTAAAAAATTGCTGTGATATTCATACGCCCTGTTTGGTTCGTCGATAACAACGGCGATAAATTCACAGTCCCCGCCGCCGACCGCGACCATACCATGCGGCGTCGCGCTGTCGTAATACACAGCGTCGCCCGGATTCAAAACGGATTCATGTCCGGCGATATTGATTTTCAACGTGCCGGATAAGATGTAATCGAACTCCTCGCCGTCATGCGTGGCTAACGCGATCGGGTTTTGCGAGGTGGTTTCATCGTATTTGGCTCTGACCAAAAACGGCTCAGACATTCTGCCTTTGAAGGTAGGCGCGAGATGCGTATATTTGAAGCCTTTGCGGCGTTCAAGCTGTACTCCTTCGTCTTTGCGCACAATTGTGAATGACTGTAGTTTTGCATTTTCACCGGTAATTATCTCCGTTATATCCACTCCGAATACTTTCGCGCAGTTGTGCACGAAAGTAAAAGAGAAATCATTTTCACCCTCTTCGGATTTTAAATAATCTTCCACCGTCATGTTTGTAACCGCCGCCATTTGTTCCGGCGTTTTATTTGTGATTTGCCGCAACTCCTTGATTCTTCCAGCGATAAGTTTTACTTGATTTTCCATTAATATTTCCTCCATTAATAAATTAAATTAAAAAAACTCCCATCCCTAAATAGTATAAGGGACGAGAGTAATAATATACACCCGTGGTACCACCCAAATTGGTTCTCAACGGAAATCTAACAATTTCCTCCACCTTAACGCGGCGTTTCGTAAGAACCTAATTGAATCAGCTCTTCCGCTCCAGAGTGATGTGTATAAACGTATGATTATCTGTTCTCATCAAATACAGACTCTCTGTGAATCATAGCGGAAAATTTCCGCCGATTATACCGTCTCTGTCATTGCGTTTTAAATTTGATTTTATATATTATATTACAAGAAGATTTAATTGTCAATAGGTTAAATGTTAATATTAATTTAAAATTACATTAACCATTTTTGAATATTTTTTGTGTTGCATTATGAAAAAAAATATGTTATAATTGTGAATATAGTAGGGAGATTTTAATAATGAACAGAAGAAAAGCATTCAAAGATATTTTACACCATAAAACGCCTGACAGGGTAATTCTTGATTTAGGCGGATGCCCGCTTTCCGGCATGGACGGAAGAATTACGGAAAAAATGTTGAAGTTTTACGGTTTTAGAACTTATGAGGAAATTCTGCAAGAACTCGATATCGACACAAGAGGCGTAGGCTGGATATTGAATCCGCAGAAATCTCAGGTACGCACGTTATCGAACAGCGCGTTCATAGACGCTTGGGGAATTAAAAGGGAATTCTCGGGCTTGTATTGGGATATAACAGAATCGCCGTTAAACGGCGCAACTGTTGACGATTTGGAAAACTATCCGTGGCCGGACGCCGAAAGCGTTTCAACGGATGAAATCAATCAAATCGTACAATCGGCGAAATATCTATATGAAGAAACGGATTATATCATCTGCGCGTCGCATCCGGTGTTCGGGATCTTCGAACTCGGTTGTTGGATGTGCGGCTTCGAAGACTTCATGCTGAAAATGGCGGCGGAACCGGAATTCGTGCACTGTTTCTTTGAAATTATTTTGAATTATCAAAAGAAAGTCATCGAATTGTACTACGACAAACTCGGTAAGTACATCCATTACACTTCCAGCGGCGACGATTTCGCGACGCAGGCAAGTACGATGATGTCGCCGGCGATGTTCGATGAGTTTATTGCTCCGTACTTCAAAGAACGCATATCGTATACCAAACAATTCACGGACGCGCCGTATCTACATCATTCGTGTGGAAACGTTTATAAAATCATTCCGTCGCTGATTGATTGCGGAGTTGATATTTTGAATCCGATACAGCCGTGCGCAAAAGAAATGGAAGCGGCGAATTTGAAGAAAACATATGGAGATAAAATCGTTTTCCATGGAGGATTCGATACGCAGGAGATTTTGCCGTTTGGCAGCAGGGAAGAGATAGAGAGCGAGGTTGAGGAATTGTTGACGGATATGATGCCCAAAGGCGGTTATATATTCGCGGCGGCGCACAATATACAGGATGATGTTCCGGTTGAGAATGTGGATATTATATTTAAAGCGGCGAGAAATTTTAAATTAGAGAGGTGTAAAAATTAAAATGATTAACATTAAGAACAGGCTTGAATTATTTTGGGATGAAACGATGATCGACGTTTCGAAAACTACTGCGAAACCAAAAGTACACGAGTTTATAAAGCGCGAATGTGTTATCAAGCACGACGAGCCGTGGGAAGGGGACGGCTGCGATTACCACAATATCCTGACAGATAATGGTTTGTACCGCATGTATTATCTTGGCTGGAACATGATCAATCCTGACGAAACAGAACATACTACACACGGTATAAAAGTATGTTACATGGAAAGCAACGACGGTATCAATTGGATCAAACCGAAGCTCGGCCTGCGTGATTTTTGCGGTTCGAAAGAAAATAACATCATCCTCGACGAAACCGATAATTCATTTGACAACTTCCACGTAATGATCGACGAGAATCCCGCTTGTCAAGCGGATGAAAAATATAAGGGAATCGGATCGAGCGCGGGCGCATTATGGTGTTGGGTCAGTCATGACGGAATAAATTTCAAAAAGGGATGGATGCTTACAAATAAAGGTTATTTCGACACGTTGAATGTTATCCTTTGGGACGAAGCGACGCAAAAGTACATGGGATATATCAGAGGGTTCCACGACAACGGCGACGGAAGTTCATGGGGTACGAGAGATATCCGCTACATGGAGTCGGTCGATTTCAAGAATTGGAGCGATCCGCAATTGCTCGATTTCGGCGACGCTGACGATTACGCGTTGTATACCAACTGCGTTTCGCAATACTACAGGGCAAACCATGTACTTGTCGGTTTTCCTTCGAGGTATGTTGAGCGCAGGGAATGGACGGATACCTTGGATAAACTGCCCGGATATCAAAAGAGACTTTCGCGTTTTAAAATTTCTCCGCGCTACGGTTTGACGGTTACGGATTTGGTATTTATGACTTCGCGCGACGGCTTTAAATGGAAACGGTATGACGAAGCATTAGCTAAGCCCGGTCCGGAAGAGCCGTACAATTGGGTGTACGGCGATTGCTACCCTTCAGTCGGTATGATAGAAACACCCGGAAGTTACCCCGGTACGGATAATGAACTGTCGATGTATATGTTCACGCACCATTGGATGGGGATACCGGCGCATATGTACCGTTACACCATACGTATCGACGGTTTCGTATCATATCACGCGACATACAAGCCGCAAATCCTAACGACTAAGCCTTTTATTTTCGACGGAGATGAGTTAATTATCAACTTCTCAACGTCCGCGATTGGTTATTTGTACATTAAAATTAAAGATGAGGATGGTAATGAAATCAACAGTTATGAAATATTCGGCGACAAAATCGACAGGCAAATTGGATTTATCGACGGCTCGCCTTCGCAATTCAAAGGCAAACCTGTAGTGATGGAAATAAAGATGAGCGATGCCGATATATATTCGTTTAAATTTGAATGAGGTAAAAAAATGAAAAAAATAGTTTTATTGATATTAGTTTTAGTAATGATAATAGCGTGCGGCGATAATTCATCAAATGAAGTCAAAGAGACAACCATACGAATTGAGGAGACCACAGAAGAAATAACATTCAAACTACCCGATTATGATTTCAACGGTTATAAATTCAACATCCTGACGGCGGCTGAACAATGGATACAATATTATTACGCTGAAAATGAAAACGGCGATATAATAAACGATTCCGTGTACGCACGGAACAGAGCTGTCGAGGAACTTTATAATATCAATTTGAACTACCAGGTTTATAACGGTTATAATGCCGGTATGGATTCAGTAGCGACAGCGTTGAGAGGCGCGGTAAACGCGGCAACCGGTGAATTTGATTTGATGATTGCCGGCATCGGTTATTACGCGCCTCGTATACTTGAAGGTCTGTTTATTGATATGTACAAAGTCGATACAATTAACTATGAATATCCGTGGTGGCTCGATAAAATAAACAATTCGACTACGATAGCAAACAAAGCATATACGGTAGCCGGAAGCTACGCGTTAAATTCAATGACAGGCGCATGGGGTGTATTTTTTAATAAAAAATTGATCAACGATTTCGAATTGGAAGTACCATACGATTTGGTGAATTCCGGCAAGTGGACATTCGATAAAATGCTTGAATTGGGTTCTCAAGTTTACGCGGATTTAAACGGAAACAGCGAACGTGATAAAGACGACAGATACGGATTGATTACAGGAGCGGGCGATATTTGTAATTATATACGTTACGCCTTGGGAACTACAATAACAAAATATGATTCAAACGGTTATCCGGTATTGGACGGAGCTTCCGAAAGAATGGTTATCGTATATGATAAACTGAAAGCATTATATTACAGCGATGAATATGTTTACAATTTTGCTGATATTGATATAAGAGAAAAAGTAATAATGTTTACTGATAACCGAGCGCTATTTTATAGTTACGCAATAAGATTAGCCGAAGATACAACAATGAGAGATTTTGAAGAATACGGTATAGTTCCGCAGCCGAAATTTGATGAAAAACAAAGTGATTATTATGCGCTTTGCGGCGGTGACAGCTATTCAATACTTTTGTTTTCCAATGACGAAAGTATGTCCGGCGCGGTACTTGAAGCGTTAAATATGGAATCATATTTAAACGTGATTCCCAGCTATTATAATATAGCGTTGCAAAGAAAATTCATACGCGACGATGAATCCAGCGCGATGCTTGATATTATACTTGACGGACGTATATATGATTTCGGCGCAATGTATTCTTCTTCAATAGAGAACGGTATATATAATATTCGTTCGCTTATTATGGAAAATAAAGAATTTACATCTTGGTGGGCGTCAAATGAAGCAGCTATTCAAAAAAATATGGAAAAATTAATAGAACAATTAAAAGAATTACAATGAGGTGTACAAATATGTTAAACATTAAAAACAAACTTGAATTATTCTGGGACGAAACGATGATTGACGTTTCAAAAACGACCGCAACTCCAAAGGTACATGAGTTTATTAGGCGCGAATGTGTTATCAGTCATGACGAACCGTGGGAAGGCGACTACATTGGTTATCATAATATAATTAACGATAACGGATTATACCGGATGTATTATCAAGGGTCAAAAAAAGTTGATCCTTATCCGCCTTATAAGATTTATTATGCAGAAAGCCATGATGGCATAAATTGGATAAAACCAAAACTTGGAATCCGTGAATATAACGGTTCAAAAGAGAATAATATTATTCTCGATAATAAAACCGACGCACCGTTTGCAAGTTTTTTTGTATATCTCGATGAAAATCCCGCTTGCCCCGCGGATGAAAAATATAAAGGAATAGCAATTTCGACCGAATCAGAATTTTCAAAAAATCGTATTTTATTTTGTTTCTTAAGTGGCGATGGAATAAATTTTAGAAATGGCTGGAAAATAACGGATAAAGGTTCCTTCGATTCATTGAATACTATATTGTGGGACGAAATAACTCAAAAATATATGGGTTATGCAAGAGGATTACATTATTACGACGAAAATAATAATTTGGTATGCGAAAAATGGGAAGGAATCAGAGATGTACGTTATATTGAATCGGTTGATTTCAAGAATTGGAGTGATCCGAAACTGCTCGATTTCGGCGACGCTGACGATTACGCGTTATACACAAACGTTGTTTCAAAATACTACCGAGCAAATCATGTATTTACCGGCTTCCCTACGAGGTATGTTGAAAGAACAGAATGGACGGACACATTCGATAAATTGACAGGCGTCGAAAAAAGACATGAACGTTACAATGAATCGCCGCGGTATGGTTTGGCGTTAACGGATTGCGTATTCATGACCTCGCGCGACGGTTATCAATGGAAGCGTTACGACGAAGCAATATTACGCCCAGATCCTGAAGAGCCGAATAATTGGGTATACGGCGATTGTTTTCCGGCGGTCGGTATGATAGAAACTCCCGGGAGTTACCCCGGTACAGATAATGAAATTTCCATGTATGTAAAAAAGAATCATTGGATGGAAGTACCAGAGGATTTGTACCGTTACACCATGCGGATCGACGGTTTCGTATCGTACCACGCAACGTACAAGCCGCAAGTATTGACGACCAAACCGTTTATTTACGACGGCGATGAGTTAATTATCAACTTCTCGACTTCCGCAATCGGGTATCTGTATATTAAAATCAAAGACGAAGACGGCAACGAAATCAATAGTTACGAAATCTTCGGCGACAAAATCGACCGGAAGGTTGGGTTCATGGATGGGAGTCCGTCGCAACTCAAAAGTAAACCGGTGGTAATGGAAATAAAGATGAGCGACGCGGATATATATTCGTTTAAATTTGAATGAGGTAAACAAATGAAAAAAATTATAGCAAGTATTATTTTATTGGCATTGATTTTAGGAATGATAGTTTCATGTAATAATGTAACAGAAGAAATTAAAGAAACAACAACACGATTGGATGAAGCCACAGAAGAAGAAATAAAATACAAATTACCGGGTTTATAACGGTTGGAATGCCGGATATGAATATAAATACCGTCGATACGATAAACCTTGACAATCCGTGGTGGTTTGATAAAATTAACAATGAAATTACGGTCGCAAGTAAACTCTATACAATAGCCGGAAGTTATGCGTTAAATTCAATGACAGCCGCATGGTGTACGTATTTTAATAAAAAATTGATTAATGATTTCGAATTGGAAAATCCTTATGAATTAGTAAATTCCGGCAAGTGGACGTTTGATAAAATGGTTGAAATGGGTACTGTAGTTTGTGCGGATTTAAACGGAAACGGATTGATAGATGATGAAGACAGATTCGGGTTTTCACATGAAAATGCTTATTCACTGCGTTATGGAATGGGAACCACAATAACGAATTTCGACAGCGATGGTTATCCTATAATGGACGGAGCCTCCGAAAAAATGATCATAGTATTTGATAAAATTAAATCTTTATATAATAACGATAAGTTATTTTATAAAGATACCGGAAATGACTTCTCCAAAATCGACTTAATGTTTACCAATAACCAATCATTATTCCATAGTTACACTATTAAACTGACTGAAGATGCAATAATGAGAGAATTTGAAGATTACGGTATCGTTCCAACGCCGAAATTAGATGAAAAACAAGAAAATTATTATGCTTTGAGTTATGGTGACAGCTATTCGATACCAATAATAGTTAACGATGAAAATATATCCGGCGCAGTGCTTGAAGCTTTGAATAGGGAATCATATTTAAACGTAATCCCCAGTTATTACGATATAGCGTTGCAGAGAAAATATACGCGCGACGACGAATCCAGCGCTATGCTTGATATAATCCTAGATAATTAGAGCTGTTCTAAAACCTTAATTCGTAGTTATAAATACCACAAATCAAAGAGAACCGCAAGAGATGTTTTTTCTGTTTATTGCGATAGCAGTATTTGAACATTTTGAAACAATTAATGC
>WREN01000024.1 GCA_009779295.1 Oscillospiraceae bacterium
AAATCGATTCTGCTTGACGGTTCCAGCTTCCTGCTTGTGATGATAACAAGTACGAGCATAGTCAAAACGCGCTACATCTATGTGAAATTCATAATCACCGAACAAATCCTTAGCGAGTTCGAAACGGTGTTGAACACATTCCTCACAAACATCACGATGGAAATGGTAACATTGCCGCTTATAATGGAAATGGAGCGGCGGCTGCCGGAATGTGAAGCGTTAGTTTCGCCCGTCATCAAATGCGTGTACGAAGTGCTGGGAGAATTGAACGACGGCGATTTGAAGTTCGACGGTGTGAACCGGCTGCTGCAATACCCTGAATTCACGGACATCGAACGATTGAAAGAGCTTTTAGGTGTACTTGAAAACAAAGAAGAAATCCTTAACATCGTATCAAGTTCGGAACACGATGTCGTGAACATCTACATCGGTTCGGAAAATTCGGTCGAGATCATGCAAAAATCGACATTGGTTTTCAAAACAATAAAATCCGGCGATAAAATCGTCGGAGCGATAGGCGTACTCGGACCGTGCAGAATGGATTACTCAAAAGTTATCACGACCGTCGAATATCTGGCGAGCAATATAACTGAAATGAACAAAAACTTATTGAGCGGAGGCGAAGATAAACAGAATGTGTGAAGAATGTGAAGTAATAGAAGAAGTTGAAGAGCCTGAAGAAATTGAGACAGACGAAAAAATCATCAAAAAAATTATCAAAGAACTCACTAAAGAGAATGAAAATCTAAGCAAAAGTTACGACGAATTGAACGACCGATATCTGCGCACGCTTGCAGAATATGACAATTACCGCAAGCGGACATTGAAAGAGCGCGACGGCATTTACGCCGATGCGTACAGCGAAGTTATAAAAGAAATCCTGCCGATTATTGACAATCTTGAACGCGCTTTGTTATTTTCAGAAGATGAAGGTATCAAACTGACATACAACCAATGCGTTGAGATTTTCAAAAGATTGGGTATTGAAGAAATCGAAACTTTAAAGTTTGACCCGGAATTCCATCACGCGGTTATGCACACGGAAGATGAGAATTACGGAGAGAACGAAATAATCGAAGTTTTCCAAAAGGGATATAAACTCGGCGAAAAAATTATCAGATATGCCATGGTTAAAGTCGCAAATTAATAAAATTTAAATATAATAAAAACTAAACGGAGGAATAAAAATGGGTAAAATTATTGGAATAGATCTTGGAACAACGAATTCGTGCGTAGCTGTTTATGAAGGCGGCGAACCGATAGTAATAACGAATCCGGAAGGCGCGAGAACAACGCCGTCCGTAGTCGCGTTCTCAAAAACGAACGAGCGCATGGTGGGACAGGTCGCGAAACGTCAGGCAATCACAAATCCCGACCGCACAGTTATGTCGATAAAGCGCGAAATGGGAACGGATCACAAAGTTAAAATAGACGACAAAACATATACGCCGCAGGAAATTTCGGCGATGATACTGCAAAAGTTGAAAACAGACGCCGAAACATATCTCGGTACGACCATCACACAGGCGGTCATTACGGTGCCGGCGTACTTCTCGGACGCGCAGCGTCAGGCAACCAAAGACGCGGGCAAAATCGCGGGGCTTGAAGTCATGCGCATCATCAACGAGCCGACGGCTGCCGCTCTCGCTTACGGCTTGGATAAAGAAATTGAGCAGAAGATAATGATATTCGACCTCGGCGGCGGAACGTTTGACGTTTCGTTGCTTGAGATCAGCGACGGCGTATTCGAAGTTTTGGCGACCGCGGGCAACAACAGGCTCGGCGGCGACGATTTCGACATGCGCGTTATCGACTGGATAGCCGAGACGTTCAAAAAAGAAAACGGAGGAATCGACCTCCGCAAGGATAAGATGGCGCTACAGAGATTGAAGGAAGCCGCTGAAAAGGCGAAAATCGAGCTGTCCGGCATGGCGACGGCTAACATCAACCTGCCGTTCATCACCGCGGACGCAAGCGGCCCGAAACATTTCGACACGACATTAACACGCGCAAAATTTAACGAACTTACCGCAGACCTTGTCGAAGCTACGATGACGCCGACAAAGAGAGCATTGTCTGACGCGGGATTATCACCGGCGCAGGTTGACAGAGTGTTGCTTGTCGGAGGTTCTACGCGCATACCGGCAGTACAAGACGCGATAAAGAATTTCCTTGGCAAAGAACCGTTCAAGGGTATCAACCCCGATGAGTGCGTCGCTATCGGCGCGGCCGTTCAGGCGGGCGTTCTCGGCGGCGACGTCAAGGACGTAGTTCTGCTCGATGTTACACCGTTGTCGCTCGGCATTGAGACCCTCGGCGGCGTATTCAACAGGATCATCGACCGCAACACGACCATTCCGGTCAAGAAGAGCCAGATTTACTCCACAGCTGCAGACGGTCAGACTTCGGTTGAGATTCACGTGCTGCAAGGCGAGCGTGACATGGCGAAAGGTAACACCACCCTTGGGCGTTTCATGCTCGACGGCATACCGTCCGCGCCGCGCGGCGTTCCGCAGGTTGAAGTGACGTTCGACATCGACGCTAACGGTATCGTGAACGTCACTGCTACGGATAAAGGCACGGGCAAGGAACAGCACATCACAATTACGTCATCGACTAACATGAGTAAAGAAGATGTTGAACGCGCAGTCAAAGAAGCGGAAAAATTCGCCGAAGAGGATAAAAAGCTCAAAGAAGCCGTTGAAACAAAGAATAACGCGGAGAATTTGATTTACCAGAGCGAAAAAACGCTCGGCGAAATCGGCGACAAAGTTTTGGAATCCGAAAAAGAGGATGTCAAAGCGGCGATTGAAAAGCTGAAAGAAACCGTTAAAGGCGACAATATCGACTTGATTAAAGCCGATACGGAAGCGTTGCAGAAGAAATTTTACGAATTGTCGGAGAAGTTATACAAACAGGATCCGGGTCAGGGTGGCGGCGATGCAGGCGGCGGACCGGAAGGTTACGATCAGGATGATTCCGGCGGTGAGTTTAACGCTGATTTTGAAGATAAAACCGACGATAATTAAAGATTATTACAAATAATTGCAATTGAACGGGACGGGGAGGAATAACAATCTCCGTCCCATTTGGGAAAAACACCCGCCGCTTGCGAGCGGCACCCTCTTTACAAAAGAGGGCAGGGATTTGGAACGTATTTTTCTCTTTGCCCTCTTTTGTAAAGAGGGTGCCGCTCGCAAGCGGCGGGTATTTTAAAATATTAGCGAAGGTGGTTTATAAATAAACATGGCAGAAAACAAACGCGATTATTATGATGTGCTGGGGCTGCAAAAGGGTGCAAGCGAGGACGATATAAAGAAGGCTTTCAGAGCGCTCGCGAAAAAGTATCACCCGGACATGAATCCCGACGACAAAAATGCCGAAGCGAAATTCAAAGAGATCAACGAAGCGTACGCGATATTATCCGATCCCGAAAAGAAATCCAGATATGATCAATACGGTCACGACGGAATCAATCCGAACATGGGTACCGGATTCGGAGATTTCAGCGGTTTCGGAGGATTTGATTTCAGCGATATTGTAGGTTCATTTTTTGGCGGCGGTAATTCCGGCGGGTCACGGCGTAATACTCCTGTAAGGGGCGACGATATTATAACGAGAATTACTGTTTCGTTTGAGGAAGCGGCGTTCGGGTGTAAGAAAGAAGTAAATTTCAACAGAATTGAAAAATGCGGTGTTTGCGGGTCTACGGGTTCCGCAAAAGGTACCAGCGGAGTGGAAACATGTCCGACATGTAAAGGGTCCGGGCAGGTTAAATTTTCACAGCGTACGGCTTTAGGCATGTTTCAAACTACACGGAGCTGCGACGCATGTAAGGGGACAGGTAAAGTTATAAAAGAACCGTGTACTAACTGCCGCGGTACAGGGGCTGTAAAAGTGTCTAAAAAATATGAAGTCTCGGTCCCCGCCGGTATCGATAACGGCCAGAATATACCGTTGCGTTCGCAGGGGAATGAGGGGTACAACGGCGGCGGTTCGGGGGATTTGATTATTAACGTGAGCGTGCGTCCGCATTCGATATTCGAACGCGACGGCGGCAATATATATTGTGAAATTCCGATAACTTTCGCGGAAGCGGCGCTGGGCGCGGAGATAAACGTTCCGACGCTTGAGGGCGATGTAAAATACGACATACCCGAAGGCACTCAGACCGGTACAAAGTTTTCCATGAAAAATAAAGGCATACAAATTATAAATACAAGGACGAGAGGCGACCTCATATTCCGTGTTATAGTTGATGTGCCCAGAAATTTAAGCGACGCGCAGAAAGATTTGCTGAAAAAATTCGCGGATTCGTGCAGCGACGTCAACCACGGTAAAAAACGCACGTTTTTTGAAAAACTTGAAAAGTTGTTTGGTAGATAATTAATGATAATGAATTGGACGCAGTTGAAAGTTACATGTAAAACAGAGCATTTGGATACAGTCTGCGCGGTGATGAGTATGCTCGATAATGGCTTGATGATTGAGGATTACCGTGACATTGAAGAGAATAATATCAACATTTTATACGGCGAATTGATCGATGAAGCGTTGTTGAAGAAGGACCGAACTGTCGCGGCGGTAAGTTTGTACATACCGGAAACGAAAAATCACAATGAGTACATCGCGTTCATTAAGGATAGACTCGACGTTCCGTATGAATACGAACTGATCGGTTTAGCCGAAGAGGATTGGGCGAACTCATGGAAACAGTATTACAAGCCGATTAAAATCGGCGAACGAATTGTTATCGTACCTGAATGGGAAGATTATTCGCCATTGCATGGCGAGTTAATCGTGAAAATGGATCCCGGTATGGCGTTCGGTTCGGGAACGCACGAAACGACGCGTTTGTGTATAGAACTGATCGAAAAGCATATTCCCGCGAATTGTAACGCATTAGATATTGGCACAGGAAGCGGAATCCTCGCGATTATTGAATCATTGTTAGGCGCGAAGAATGTGCTCGCGTGCGATATTGATCCCACTGCCGTTAAAGTCGCGCGGGAAAATGCCGCGCTTAATTGTGTTCAAAATATAACTTTTGAAGTTTCAGATTTGCTAAAAAATGTCACCGGACTGTACGATTTCGCGAGCGCGAACATCGTTGCGGACATAATAATCCGCTTAGCTCCGGATGTCAGGAGATACTTGAAAGAAGATGCAATAATTGTAATTTCAGGAATTATTTGTACGCAATCGGACGAAGTTATGAAGGCGATGACAGAAAATGGATTTGTTTTTACCGATAAATTGGAAGAAAATGATTGGGTTGCGTATGTTTTTAAAAAAATTAATAAAAAAGTACAAAAAAAAGTTTGACATTTTGGTTATTTTGTAGTATAATTATGGAGATTTATAAATGCAAAGATTTTTTTTATCTGCACAAAATATTGATATTGAAAATAAAATCTTAAAAATAGAGGGTTCGGATTCAAAACACATCGCTCAGTCGCTGCGTATGAAGCAAGGCGATACAATTACCGTTTGCGACATGCAAAAATTTGAGTATAGTTGCGAAATCATTTCAATTAACGATTTTGTTACGGCGGAAATCATTTCCATAAGCAAAAACGATACCGAACCTAATTATAAAGCATATTTATATCAAGCGTTGCCAAAGAACGACAAAATGGATTACATCGTACAGAAAGCGGTTGAATTGGGGGTATATGAGATAATCCCGTTTATAAGCGAGAGATGTATTTCACGCCCCGATAAAAAATCGGTAGATAATAAAGTGTCGAGGTGGCAGAAAATTTCAGAAGAAGCGGCGAAACAATGCGGACGCGGAATAATTCCCGTCGTGCGTAGCGTAATTGATTATGAAAAGGCTCTTGCGGACGCGGTTGGAACCAAGTTTTTGTGTTACGAAGGCGACGGTACAGAATCGGTCGCGAAAATAATTTGTGAATCGGAATCAGATATCAGCTTCTTTATCGGCCCTGAGGGAGGATTCAGTATGCGGGAAGTTGCCGCAGCCCGCGGACGCAGTTTGCGCGCTGTTGGACTCGGTAAATTGATATTGCGCTGCGAAACGGCGTCAGGATTTGTATTGGCATGTTTATCATATGAAAAAAATTTAATTTAGTAAATTATAAACTCGGAGTGTTAAAAATTTATGAGCGTTAATCGGATTAAAAAAAGCAAAGTTGAAACTGAACAAAGAAATAATTTAATCATCAACCGTATGATGGCGATGTTTGTCGTCGCTACAGTTGCGGTTGTGGCGGTATTGATGCTGAAGAAAAACGGCGGCAGGCACGAAGTTACGTTTGTTTTGAATGTACTTCCTATATTACAAATAATCAGCGGAATATTATTTGCCGGAGCGACCGCCTTTTTTATTGTTAGAAAAGTTAATAAAACAGACGAAAGTTTGATCTACCTGTCAAGTCCGACTTTATTGATATTGGCGGCGGCGTTATTTGGATCGTGCATGCTGTACACGACAATAAAAAACGCTTATGTCGTCATTGGGATCATCGGGCTTTTGGTTATCAGTTTTGTATATAACTTTTTTCAACGGGACTATTTTTGGTATTCAATATTTCAAGTGGCTTACATTGTGATGATTTTAGCGATTAAAATCACATCTGTTCAGCCGTTATGGATGCAGAGTTTCATGAGTTTTTCAAAAATATTTATTTTCGTGCTTCCTGTTTTAATTGTTATTGGGTTATTGATAACAAAGAAAAACAGCGGTATTTTCAAATTCGGGAAATTTAACGTCCCTCTTATGAAACCGCGGTCAATATATTACCCTTTCTATATCGGTGCGGGGGCAGCCGTCGCGAGCGGAATAATCAGTATTTTATTTGCGAACATGGCGATTTACGCGATAATAGCATTGTTTGCTTTATATTTAATCTTCGGAATAATCTACGCGGTGAAAATGATATAAGAAATAAAATAAAAAATTACAGAAGGGAGGACGTTATATGTCAAACAGATTATTTCAGGGGATAATTCATCAGATGAAAGAGGCTGTGGACCGTGTTATCGGTGTTATCGATGAAAACGGAGTTATAATTTCGTGCAGCGAGCTTGTAAAAATAGGGGAAACGAGACAGGGCATAAGGGATGAATTGGCATATACATCGGATTTTGTTACATCAGGCGGATATACTTACCGCCCAATAGGATCGGGTGCCAGGTCGGAATACGTGGTTTTCATTGAGGGCGAGGATAAGATGGCGGATAAAATGTCGATGATACTATCTATTTCGCTGAAACATATTATTGACTTTTATGATGAAAAATACGATAAAAGTTCGTTTATCAAGAATGTAATTTTAGAAAATATTCTTCCGAGCGATATTTATATCAAATCGAAAGAGCTGCATTTCAACAACGATGTGGTGCGCATTATTCTGTTGATTAAATTCTTCGGCAAAAACGATATGGTTCCGTTCGATATTATACAGAATATGTACCCGGATAAAAATAAGGATTACGTTATCAGCGTCGGCGAACACGATATCGTGCTCGTGAAGGAAATCAAAGCAAATTACGATATGCGCGACATTGAGAAGATGGCGAAATCCATTGCGGACACGCTGAGTACGGAATTTTACACGAAAGTTTCAATCGGAATCGGTACCGCCGTGGATAACATCAAGGAGCTGCACAGATCATATGAAGAGGCGCAGATCGCGATTGAAGTCGGGAAAGTTTTTGATACGGACAAAAATATTATAAGTTATGAGAATCTTGGAATCGGGCGGCTTATTTATCAGCTTCCCACGACGCTGTGCGAGATGTTTTTGCAGGAAGTATTCAAGAAGGGTTCGCTCGAATCACTCGACAGGGAAACCCTTACGACGATACATTGCTTTTTCGAAAACAATCTCAACGTTTCCGAAACTTCACGGAAACTGTTCGTACACCGCAACACCCTCGTTTACCGCCTTGAAAAAATCCGTAAACTTACCGGACTTGACTTGCGCGAATTTGAACATTCGATTACGTTTAAGGTCGCGTTGATGGTCAAAAAATACTTAACTTCAAAACCCGTCAAATTTTAACCGGCGAGTCGCCGGAGACAGACTTTCAAACTTTAATAAATTAAAAAAGTGAATTAAAATGATTGAATTTAAAAATGTAAAAAAAGTTTTTTTAAACGGCACCGTTGCGCTTGACGGTGTTAATCTCAAAATCAATGACGGTGAATTTGTATTTGTGGTCGGGGCGTCGGGCGCGGGCAAAACTACGCTTGTCAAGTTATTGCTTCGCGAAGAAAAAATAACCAGCGGAAAATTGATGGTAGACGAATTCGATTTGGCGAAGATACCCAACTACAAAGTGCCGTTTTACAGACGGCAAATCGGGGTTGTGTTCCAGGATTTCAGGTTGTTCGAGAAGAAAACGGTATTCGAGAACGTAGCGTTCGCGATGAGGGTCATCGGCGAGCCCGCGAAAGTTATCAAACGGCGCGTGCCGACAATATTGAAAATAGTAAATCTACAGGATAAATTTGACTGCTTTCCGACGGAGTTATCCGGAGGGGAACAGCAGAGGGTGGCGCTCGCGAGGGCGTTGGCAAACAATCCGCGGACGATAATCGCGGACGAGCCTACCGGAAATATCGATCCTAACATGAGTTTGGAAATAATGAATCTGCTTATAAAAATTCAAAAGAAGAATAAAACTGTCATCGTTGTAACGCATGAAGAAAAGTTAGTGGATTATTTTCAACAGCGTGTTATATCGCTTCGCGACGGTAGAGTAATCGATGATAGGACAGGTGGAATGTTTAATGCGCAAGTATAGTATTACGTATTTCATCGGCCAGAGTATCAAAGGATTGTGGCGTAACGGCATTATGAGTATGGCATCGATCACGGTTCTGATGTCTTGCCTGGCTGTTATGGGAAGTTTTTCTCTGCTGGTAATAAATATTAATTATAATTTAGAAGAGATCGGCGTACTCAATGAGATTGTAGTTTTTGTCGAAACGGAAAGAACCGAGCTTGAAGTTGTCGATATTTATAATCAAATCCGTTCGCTTGACAATGTGAATACGGTGACCCATATAACCAAAGAGGAAGTTAAAGAGGAAGAAAGATTAAGATTTGAAAAATATCCGGCCGTTTTCAAATTAATCGACGACGGAGGCAAGAATCCGTACCCTGACACTTTTATAGTAACATATAATGACAATTCTAAAGTAAACACATTGCAATTTAATCTTAACAATATAAAAGGTGTAGAAAATGTACGCTGCAATAAAGATTTGGCAAAGAGTATCGACGAAGTCAAAAACGGAATAATAGTTATTTTTATTTGGTTTCTTGTTATTTTATTTGTTGTCAGCTTGTTTGTGATCATCAACACGATCAAGCTCGGCGTATTTTCGCGCCGGCAGGAAATCAGCATCATGCGCTATGTCGGGGCGACGAATTGGTTTATCGTGCTGCCGTTCATTTTAGAAGGGATAATCATCGGAATCGTCGCAAGCGGGTTCGCGTATTTGATACAATGGTATTCGTATTTGTATATATTCAATACGATTTCAAAGGATTTTCAAATAATAAACTTAATCATTTTCGAGGATGTGCGGATATTCGTAGCGTTGGGATTTTTGGCAATAGGCGTTGTAACGGGAATTATAGGGAGCAGTTTGTCATTGAGTAAGTATTTAAAGGCATAAATGCCAAATGACTTAGGCATAAATTTTTAGGAGGAGTGAAAAAATAAATTGAAATATAAAAACAATATTTTTGGTATAGTTGTATTCTTTTTAATAGTATCAATGATATTTCTCACAATACCGTACAAAGATATACACGCCGCGGCAACAACCATAGATACCAGCGACGCGGCATTGAAAAGATTGGAGAACGACCTCGCGAGAGTAAAACAGCAGCAAGCGGATAATGAGAAGAAAATCGCGAACGCTAAAGCGGATTTAAAAAATGAGATCGAACAAAAACAAATGTTGGATAGAAAATTCGAGCTTGCGGAAGAGAGTATCAGGATAAAAGAAGAGTTGAGAATCGAATACCAAAACGAGATTCGCAAGACGGAAGAATCTATCGCGGCGCTTGAAATTGATGTTTCCGATCAATACGAAGCTGTTTTGGAGCAGTTAAAGTATTCATATCAAGAGGGAAGTGTAAATTATCTCGAAATAATCCTCGGCGCTAAAAGTTTCGCTGAATTTATCATGAGCGTTGAACGCGTGGTTTATCTTTTAAACTACGAGCAAAAAAATATGGAGCGTTTGAATGATGAAGTGGAAGATTTACAGCGGCTCAAAGAATATAATGAACAATTGAAAGTAAGAAACGATGAAGAGAAAGACGCGGTTGAAGCCGAAAGGGCACAATTGTTAAAAGATATGGCTGCGGCGGATGCAATGATAACAAAATTCTTGGACGACCAGAACAAAGCGGAAGCCGCGAAGCTGCAACTCAAAAAAGATGAAGAAAAATTCGACAAAGAAATTGAAGAGTTTTTGATTGAACGCGAAAGATTAAAAGCTCTACAAAATCAAAAGAAGCAATACGGCGGAGGATTATTTTTATGGCCGACCGATGAAGATAAATGGAGCGAGGTATCTTCAGAATACGGTTACCGTAGCTTCGACAGGGCTACCCATACAGGAATTGATATTCCGGTCGCTCTCGGAGGTCCGGTTTTCGCTGTAGCTGACGGAGAAGTCGTATTGGCAAGTTGGCATGGAAGTTACGGATATTACATAATCATTGATCATGGTACTAATGCTAATGGTGATAGTATTTCAACATTATATGCTCATAACCATAAACTGCTTGTAAAAACAGACGATGTAGTAAAAGCTGGTGACAGAATTGCGAACGCCGGTTCTACGGGTGTTTCAACAGGCAGCCATATACATTTTGAAATACGTATCAATGGTAAAACAGAAGACCCATTATCGAATGAATACTTTACACAATACAAAAAATAAGAGAGAAGTTAATAAAATGTCTAAAAAATTACCGTTAGGTATAACTATAATAATTTTGCTGTTCGCGGTTTTGTTGACTTTCCAAATAACGTATCTTTCAATCAACAATAAATTCAACCAGAAGTTGAACGAATTGATGCTGAGCCAGAATTTATATAGTAAACTGACGGAAATTGACGCGTATTACAGGGATTATTATATCGGTGAGCTTGATGAAACGCGGCTGAGCGACAGTATCATGCGCGGCTATGTCGCCGGTACCGGCGACAAGCACGGCAACTATTTGAATTCGCAGCAGTACAAGGATTATATCGCCGACTATACCGGAAGCGGCGTCGGGATTGGCGTCATGGTCACATATGATTACGCGAACGGCGCGCTTGAAATCGCGACTGTCATGCCGGATTCTCCGGCGTTGAAGGCGGGATTGCGTCCGGGCGACTTTATCGTTGCGGTCGAAGGATTATATATATACGAAATCGGTTATTACGAAGCGGTGGACAGAGTTAAAGGCGAAGCCGGAACGTATGTTAACCTGACGGTTTACAGGTATGAGGACAACGAGTACGTCGAATTGGATTTCAATATCGCCCGCGCGAACGTGACGTATATATCGGTTCTGTCGCATATGTATGATGACAGAACGACCGGAATCGTGAAGATTTTGAAGTTCGATCTGCACACACCGGAGGAATTCATCTCCGCCGTTGAGGATTTGATAGCGCAGGGAGCGGTACGGATCGTATTTGACGTACGCAACAATCTCGGCGGGGAACTCAACAGCATACACAAAGTTTTGGATTACCTCCTGCCGGAGGGACCGGTCATCAGGATAATCGATAAAGACGGAAACGTCGAAACGATGGATTCCGACACGAAAGAACTCGATATGCCGATGATCGTTCTTATCAATTCGCGCACGGCGAGCGCCGCCGAATTATTTTCCGCGGCTCTGCGCGATTACGGCAAAGCGGAGCTTGTAGGAGTTAAAACATACGGCAAAGGCTCGATGCAGACGGTCATACCGCTTGCGGACAATTCCGCGCTGATCGTATCGATACGGACGTACGCGCCGCCGTTTTCGGACAATTACGATGGGATTGGGTTATATCCGGACGTGGAAGTGGAGCTTTCAAAAGAAGCGGCAAGACAAAACGAATACACCATCAAAGACGCAGATGATAATCAGCTTGTTGAAGCGATAAAAATATTAAAAAGCAGTTAAGGAGACAGAGATAATGCGCAAACAAATTGTAGTTACCGATGAGGGATTAAAAAAATTAACCGAGGAACTTGAATATTTAAAGAATGTCAAACGCCGCGAAGTAGTGGAATCGATAAGGACGGCGTTATCGTTCGGCGACTTGTCGGAGAACAGTGAATACGACGAGGCGAAGAACGAACAGGCGAAAGTTGAAGCGCAGATAAACGACTTGGAGGATATTCTCAAGCAGATAAAAGTTATCAGCGAAAGCGATATAAGCACCGATCAGGTCAATATCGGCGCGAAGATAAAAGTTTACGACGAGCAGTTCGACGAGGAAATCGAATACACTCTGGTTGGTTCGACAGAAGCGGATCCGTTAGAGAATAAAATTTCCGATCAGTCGCCGATAGGAAGCGCGTTGATCGGCGCGAAAATAGGCGAAACTGTCATAGCTTTAACGCCGAACGGCGAATTGAAATTGAAGGTATTGGATATAACGAAATAAAACACCACCGCCTGCGGGCGGAGCCTCTTTGCGAAAGAGGCCAAAGATAAAAACGTTTCTATCCTCAGCCCTCTTTTGTAAAGAGGGTGGCCCCGCAGGACCGGGTGTTTTATTACGCCAAAAGTGGACAAAGATTTAAACAAAGGAAGTAACAACATGGAAGAAATAGAAATACGCAGGGAAAAATTACGGGAATTATGCGAAGCCGGCAGGAATCCGTATGAGATAACCGAGTACAACATCGATACGGCATCCGCGGATATTATAAACAATTACGAATCATACGAAGGCAAGGACGTGACCGTCGCGGGACGCATGCTGAGCCGCCGCGTTATGGGTAAGGCGAGTTTTTGCGGTATACGCGATAACGGCGCGAACATGCAAGCCTATGTCAAGCGCGACGAAATCGGTGAAGACGAATATGCAGAATTCAAGAAATTTGATATCGGTGATATAATCGGTATCAAGGGTTACGTGTTCAAAACGAACACGGGCGAAATCTCCGTACACGCGAAAGAAATCGTACTGCTGTCGAAATCACTCCTGCCGCTACCGGAGAAATTTCACGGATTGAAAGACACGGACTTGCGTTACCGTCAGCGTTATGTGGATTTGATAGTTAATCCCGAAGTAAGAGAAGCGTTTATAAAACGTTCTCAGATAATAAACGAGATCCGCAACTTCCTCAACGCGCGCGGATTTTTGGAAGTGGACACGCCGGTTCTGCACACCGTTGACATAGGCGCGGACGCAAGACCGTTCAAAACACATCACAACACGCTTGATTTGGAAATGTTCCTGCGCATCGAAACGGAATTGTATCTGAAACGGTTGGTTGTCGGCGGATTCGACCGCGTGTATGAAATCGCGCGGACGTTCCGCAATGAGGGCATGGACACAAAGCATAACCCTGAATTCACGATGGTTGAGCTGTATCAGGCGTATACGGATTACAAAGGCATGATGCGATTACTTGAAGATTTATACGTGCGGCTCGCGGAAAAAATCTGCGGA
>WREN01000025.1 GCA_009779295.1 Oscillospiraceae bacterium
AGTAACATTTGAGATAAACGACGGAAGCGGAGCGGTACACGCAACGAAGAGTGCAGACGCAAACACAGCGTTGGGGACAGGCAACATGCCAACCGACCCGACGCGCAGCGGATATGCGTTCGTGGGCTGGAACACAAGAAATGACGGAAACGGAACAGCGTTTGACGGAACAACGCCAGTAACGGCAGATATAACGGTATATGCAGCATGGGACGACGGAACGCAACAGCCAACGACCTACACAGTAACGTTCAAAGCTAACGGAGGCAGATTTGCAGACAATACAACAGCGGACAAGACAGTGACAGTGAACGCGGGAAGCGCAGTGGGAGCAGGCAATGTACCGACAGTATCGCGCAGCGGACACACGTTCGAAGGATGGTATGACGACACAGGTAACGAGTTCGACCCGGCAGCCTATGTGACGTCAAACATAACAGTATCTGCGAAATGGGAAAAGGTAGTAGTACCAGTAACATACAAAGTAACGTTCAGAGCTAACGGAGGCAACTTCGCCGATAATACAACGATCAAAACAGCTAATGTAGTACCGCCGGCAACAACGGTGGGAACGAATATGCCAGCAGACCCGACGCGCAGCGGATACACGTTTGCGGGCTGGAACACAGCGGCAAACGGGAGCGGAACAGCGTTTACGGCAAGCACAGCAGTGACGGCAAATATAATAGTATACGCGCAGTGGACGCCCAGCGGAACACAACCAGTAACGTACGAAGTAACATACGACGCGAACGGCGGAACAGGAAGCCAGAGCGACGCGGACAACCCATACGCGTCAGGAGACGAAGTAACGGTACTGGGCAAGGGAACGATGGCAAGGACAGGGTATACGTTCGCGGGCTGGAACACGTTAGCAAACGGAAACGGGACAGCATACGATCCGGACGATACGTTCTATATGCCGGACCACGATGTAACGTTGTACGCGGTATGGGACAGGGTAGTAGTACCGGTAACATACACAGTAACGTTCAAAGCGAACTATGGAGCGAACACAACGCTAGCAACGCGGACAGTGAACGCAGGAGAAGCGATAGGAGCGGCGAACATGCCAGCAGACCCGGTGCGCAGCGGATACACATTCACGGGCTGGAACAGAGCGGCAAACGGTAGCGGAACAGCGTTTACGGCAAGCACAGCAGTAACGGCAAATATAACAGTATACGCGCAGTGGACAGCCGATGCTACTCATACTCAAAAAGTTACGATATGCTTTGACTCGAACGGTGGTATTGGTAGCAAGCTCCCAGTGACAGTAGACAAGGGAGATACATACATCCTACCTGTAAATCCGTTCACGAGAGAAGGATACAGCTTCGCTGGATGGAAAATCAATAATGCCGGCAGTACACTAGCGGTAGGAACAACCATCACAGTAAATGAAAATATTACGCTGTATGCGCAGTGGGAAATCGCACCAAACAACAGTTTAGTGGGCGGTGTGTACATACCGATAATAATCGGCGGAACAAACTACGGGTCATCGATATCAGAAACAGAAGTTGTGTTTGACAAAAACAGCAGCGGAGATATAACGGTAATGGTAGTATCAGGGAATTCATCATGGGTAGGAGACTACAAGTTACAGTGTCTGAAAAACAAAAACCGTATGCTAGTTAATGGAGTAGATTACACTGTAAACGGCGACATAGTGACGATCAAAGCGTCATACTTAAAGACATTGAGTGTAGGAGAACAGACGATTACGTTCGTAATGAACGGTGGAGTAGATCCGAAACTGAATATCAATATTGTAGACAGAGCGCCGTAAGTAAATACGGCATACGGTAGCACAACGATAACGATGAGCTAATTATTTAATATAGTGATGTTATGAAATTGTGAGAAGGGTATCATTTAAAATGATACCCTTCTCTAGTTTGGCGGTTTTGCTACATTTTTATTCAAATAAGCGCGTCTTTTGCTTACTATAGTTCTTATTCATATAATCCTGCCATTCTTGTTTTGTTGCGTACGGTATATGACCGCGCGGTGATAGCATCCTAAAATTCCATTCCTCAAAATACAACTCGAATCTTTCGACAGAGTTATTAAATTTTATCGGCAGATGAACTATAACATTGTAATCAAGCAATTCTTTTAATAAATGCGTTCCCTTGCAATTGATGAGCTTATAATTACGCGGCATGAGAATATACACGTTTCCTTTTTCGCCGGCCGGTCTGGTGACCATTCCGCTGAGGCATTGTTTACTCTCATCCCATTTTAAATCTAAAATTTCGCAATACCCTTGCTGTATGTGCATATCCGTTGATAACAGCCACGGATGGTTTCTTTTTTTAGATATACGGTACAATTTACAGCTATCCGACGGCAAATGGCACGGAAAACTGTCACGGAATACACCGCAGTA
This sequence comes from Oscillospiraceae bacterium, assembly GCA_009779295.1. GTDB lineage: Bacteria > Bacillota > Clostridia > Oscillospirales > CAG-272 > WREN01. Next base: position 2,396 of record WREN01000025.1, read on the forward strand.
TTCTTCATTCCAAAATTCATACATGACATGTTTTTCATCTTTATCAAGCCCTAATTTTTCAAAATCAAGAGTTAAATCATACGGTTGCGTGTCCATATTAAACACACCGGCGAGCAAATACGAATCCCATTCGGTATCGATTTGCAATTTCATGATCCTGCTGTAATCGTTCGGCTGTATACGCTCGAACAGGTCGGCAGGTTTTGCGGAATGATTAGTTCTCGGCAGACACATTTTCAAATAACGCAGCCGCTCGTCGTCCATATCCGGAATACTATCGCCTATCATAAGAGGGCTTCCCCCGCCTAAACCGAACAATGTTACCGCGATCCGCGCGTGCTCAAGCGGATACGGCTTATCGATTGTAAGTAAATTGAAATCGTTCATATATATTACCTGATGCGTAAAATAACTGCCGGCAATATTTTGCAAACAGGCTTTGGTATTCGAGTAATGCAAATCATGCAGCACGCTTGTGGCGTTACGCCAATCATTCAAGCTGGTATCAATACATCTCCCTTCGCCGAAATCGCGTCCGATCCGGGCCGCGTTGATTGTGCCGGTAAATCCGGGAGACGACGCTACTGCCGTTTGTATATGGGTATCAATACCCGCCGCCGCGCGGATTTCCCGCAGTATCGCGTATCCGGCTTGGTACGCCGTTTTAGAAGAGTCGTACAACATACTGTTTTCAACGATTCCTAGAAAATCCAGCATATAATATCTCACGCCCAGTTCATTGTAATACGTGAACAGATCATGAATGTATTTTATCGTCTCAGGGTGAGAACCGTCTAAATTGTATCTGTGCATATGGTACCACGGCAGATCGTCGTCATCGTATTTCCAGCCCCATGTTTCCTCGCGGCAAATCGGTTCGCCGCTTTTATCGCGCAGCAAGTGGGAGCCGTGTTCTTCTAACATACCCTCCGCTTCTCCGTAAAACCAAAACGGTGAAACCCATAAACCGGGATTAAATCCGATTTTGTTCAATTCGGCGAAGAACGTTTTCAATCCGCTTGGGAATTCATCGGTGTTTTCGTTCAGCCAGTTACCGGGGATATAATCTTTTAAATTTACTTGGCTTATCCAAATATAACTGACGTCGAAGCCGCGCAGCCGTTCGCGGATAGCTTGCGCGTTGTTGCGAATGTTTTGCTCTGCTGTGAGACCGCCGCCGCAAAACGTCGCACTCGTCCAGCTTCCGCCAACCCAACCGACGGGCGGTAATTTTTTTAATTCCGGCTGATAGATTATCTTCACTTTTTCCGCCCATAATTCTAACGCTTCGTATGGGTCGGCGTGGAAACTTACGCTGCATAATTCGGAATTGAAAGTCTTTCCGGGTTGCAGCGAATATTTACCAAAACTCAACCGCGCGGTGTAATCCGTTATTCCTTCGTTTTCTTTTGCATTTATGTAATGCTGTGCCTGCATCCTGCTCAAAGTTAGAAATCCGACTACGACCGTTTTATTAACTTTCGGGTCGTGCAGGTGCATGATGTTGCTGGAGGAGTATGAACCGTTTTTGTTTTCGATGAGCCGTACTCCCATGCTCCATGTTTGCCAGTTGAAGAACGTAAGCCCGTTAAGATACGAACTGAAAATATCGGCGCCGTTTATTTTCAACAGATCCAAATTGCAGATTTCAATCGGTTCCGCTCCGAGATTTGTTAGGCCTGCCGCGATTAAAACGTCTTTTTCGCGCACGAATATATTCCAAACCCACCGTAAATCATTTAGTTTTAGTTCGATTCTGTTTTCGCTTACCGATACAACTTCAAACTGCGCCGTTGAAACGTTTTCACCGTTAATATTGATCATGCCGCCGATATTGTTCAATACCACGTCGGCACTGCGGATATCAAACGAGCCGCTGTCATTCAAGCTAAATTTGATATTTTCGCCGTTTTCGGGAATGGAAGGCAATAACTTCCCCACTTCTTCCGATATATCGTAATCATTTTCTAAAAATAATTTTGTGTTGTTCATATTAAATTATTAAATCCTCCTTAAGGCAAATCTTTAAATAAATCGACTGTTTTTTCTATTGCGGTTAGAACTCTGGTTTCCATTGACGCGTAATTTGAAACGAAATTATTTACTCCGGCGCGCGGTATGGTATCTCTGATAAAATCACCGATACCGCCCCAATTGTAGATAATACCCAAATCATACCTCATTCCGCTGAATATCAAATCTAGCATTTTAGGGCTTTCCTCGTCAAATGTATATTTTGTTTTAGCCGATACTTCATAATAATAAGGAAGTACGTCGTATTTTGATTCCGCGGAAAGCGCCTCAAGTACAAAAGCGGCGAAATCGACGTCCTGCACGGATATCGGTATGGTGAACAACGCGCTGCCGAAAGGATCGAGGAACGAAACATAATTTTCCTGTATCTCGTCATATTTCGGGAACGGCAAAACTCCGAAATCGACGTCGCTCGTTTGAGTGAAATATTTTAATCCGTGAGTAAATGATGTTATAAATAACTGTTGTTCCTCCCCGAATAAAATTGCCGGCATCATTATATAATCCGCAACCTTGCCTTGGAATCTCTGATTGTAGTATGATATATCTTCGTTATTGGTAAGCAGTAATATTTTGTCGATTGAAGTTATTGTGCGTTCGTTTGAAACTGACAGTATTGGATTATCGTCGGCGTCTTTCGTGATTATATAATTGTCGCAGCTGTTATAAAGCGCGCCGAACGGATTGTAGGAATCCATTCCGAGCCCCCATTGATCTTTATCATTCATTATGCCGTCGCCGTCTAAATCTATTGAAACAATTTTACAGATCTCAGTCATTTTACCGACGGTCCATTTACCATCATAAACCATGCCGTATAGATTGCCCAAAGTGTAGGCCTCAGCCATCTTTTTATTGTAAATCAATAAATAAGCTCTGTTTTTATCCATCATATTAAAGTCGCTTGTAGTAAAGTACAGTTTATTATTTACCGACAGCGATTTATTTACTTCTTGCGACCACCACGGCTTTTCAAAATCCAAATACTTTAACGTATTTAGATTATAAAAATATCCCGTTGTTCCGATTGCTCCTATGTTCCGCAATTGAATAAACGCAAGATCATAAGCGTCTTCATTTGCGTTTATCGATTTTATTAACACATTCTGAGGATTTTCAAGCAAATCCTGCTCAATCACGACGTTATATTTATCCAAAATTCTCTGATTGCGGTTATAAACCGCGTCGTTTACGAGTTCACCCGTTATAGTTTCCACGTAAATTTCAAAGTTGACAAACTGTTCATATGTTGGGTCATAAATTCCGAGGGCTTTCCATACTTTACCCTCAAAGTTCATATCAGGTAAATCAGACATAATCTGTTCCGGTTCTATCAGCTCAGCCGCTTCATTGCTTGTTTGTCCGGCGTTACCGGAATCTATGCCATTATCATCTTTAATGTCGGTATCTTTTTTGCATGATATAAAAATTAATAGCAGTAATAATATTAACTCCATAATTGCGATGATTCTTATTTTTGCCATTTGCCAGTACCTCCTAAGATTTGATACGCACGTTTATATTTATTTAATTTTTAGAAATTATATCATAATATTTTGTCATTGTCAACGTACTATATTCGGTACTTTTTTGTATTTCAATATAATTGTTTTTTTATTATAGTTATATCTCTTGACGATTATATGTTTCTTAGTTATAATAATACAAGGAGTTGATAATATGTTAAAAAAATTCAAAGCGATAGCTTTTTTGATTGCACTGATAATTTTATATTCCTGCACTATGAATGATGTAAACACAAATCCAAAAGACAATAACACTTCGTCAGTCGAAAATACGGTACAACTGGAAACTGAAAATATATTATCCGATAATCTGCCGGAACGGAATTTTGAAGGATACGATTTCCGTATGCTTATCTTTGAGAATCTGGACGAATTCGGCAGCGGGATGTATGCCGAGAAAGAAGACGGCGATATAATAAACGACGCTATATATGAGCGCAATTTAAAAGTCGCGGAAAGGTTCAACGTTACTATCTCGCCCGTTTTTTATAACCGCGACTGGGAATCAAGAATGCAGGGCTCGAAATCGATTCTCGCCGGAGACGACGCTTTCGACATCATGTTTCTGCATATGCGCGTCGTATTCGATTATTCCGGTTCACATCTTTTATCCGAGTGGTTTGAATATATGCCATATGTAGACTTAACCGCGCCGTGGTGGAGTCAGGATTCGGTGCAGGACTTATCCCTTTTCGGGAAACTGTACGGAGCGGGCGGCGATATAAGCACCGCGAAACTAAACAATACAATGTGTTTATACTTTAATAAAAACTTATTCCAAATCTTAAATATAGAATATCCGTACAACGACGTTATAAACGGAACATGGACGATTAATAAATTCATGTCAATTATAAAAGACAGCACAGCCGACCTGAACGGCGACGGCGCGATTACTCCAGACGCTGACAGATACGGGTTCGCTATGAGGACTATATTCTATTATCCGACTACAGTACCGTACTGCGGAGGAGATAAAGTTATCAAAAAGGGCAGTAACGGCGAGCCTGTGCTTTCGATATACAACGAGAGAGTAATAGATATATTCGATAAAGTCCTCGAAATGTTCAGTAGCGAAGCCGCTTGTCTTGCGGGGGACAAAAATTATGGGAATCCCCAAAGCATAGATATATTCAAAGAAGACCGCGCATTGTTTACAGACGGTACAATGGCGCAAATGATAACTTTCAGGGCTTTTGAATTTGATATAGGAGTTCTTCCGATACCAAAATACGACGAACTCACGCCTAATTATTACGCGCTTATCGAAGCTCACGGAGGATTGATCACCGTTCCCGTGACCGTATCGAATTACGAGCGGACGAGTATAATCACCGAGGCGTTATGTTTCGAAGGGTATAAAACGGTTATTCCCGTGTATTATGAAAAAGCGCTGAAAACAAAATTCGCGCGCGATGATGAGTCTGCGGAGATGTTAGATTATATCAAGAACAGCGGAGTTTACGATTACGGTTATTCCGCGGATAAGATAACTTCCGAATTAGGTACGATAGGATATTTCTTCTTATTGCACAACCCGAATATGGCGTCGCTTTACGCGAAGAACGAAACGCCTGTCTTAAAAAATTTAGAAAAATTAGCGGAGGATTATTAATGATGAGAATAAAAAAACGTTCAGAGGGATTTTTCGGTCTGCATTTTGACTTTCACGCGGGCGCGGATTGTACGGAAGTAGGCAAAACGGTAACGGAAGAAATGATACGCGAAATAATCGAAACGTTAAATCCGGATTTTATTCAGTGTGACTGCAAAGGACACGCGGGCTATTCAAGTTATCCGACGAAAGTCGGGAATCCTGTGCCGGGATTTATCGGTGATCCGCTTAAAACATGGCGGAAAGTGACAAAAGAATACGGGATTCCACTCGTTATGCACTATTCGGGAGTTTGGGACACGAAAGCATTGGAAATTCACCCTGAATGGGCGGTGATAAACGAAGACGGATCGCCGAATAAAAACATGACTTCAACGTTTAAAGGCTACGCTGACGGATTGCTTATACCTCAGCTTACCGAACTCGCGAACGACTACGGAATAGATGCTGTATGGGTAGACGGCGAGTGCTGGGCGACCGCACCGGATTTCGACGGGGAAATCATAGCTATGTTTGAGAAAGAATCTGGAATGAAATTAAATAGGGACGATAAACGTTCAAAAGAATACAGAAGTTTTTTGGATTTTTGCAGGAAACAATTCTTTAAATATCTTGCGCATTATACAGACGGAATCCACACCGAAACAAAAAACTTTGAAATCGCTTCGAACTGGGCGTTCAGTGGTCAAATTCCCGCTCCTGTTTGTGTGAACGTTGATTATCTATCCGGGGATTTTAACCCTATTGACAGCTATAACAGCGCAAGATTCGAATCGCGGGTTTTATGCGAGCAAAATAAGCCGTGGGACTTGATGGCTTGGGGATTTTTCTATGACTTTGCCGGCGGAAGCTACGTTGTAAAAAGCGCGGTAACGCTTTGCCGTGAAGCAGTTAGCGTATTGCCACTCGGCGGCGGATTCCAAGTATACAACACGCAGAACCGGGACGGTTCGGTAAAACTTTGGGAAGTACGTGAGTTAAAAGATGTCGCGAAATTCGTTCGCGACAGGGAACCATTTTTGAAACACTGTAAACCTTTCTCGAATATCGGCGTACTTTATTCGTATTACGATATGGCAAACAAATCTGACAGTTTATTTTTCTCGGGCGGTAACGAAGATACAAGAAGCGCGGTCAAACTTATACTCGATTCCGCTCACACGTGCGGCATACTGATGGATTATATGCTGACCTCCGAATATTTGAAAGATAAAAATATAATCATACTGCCTGAAATAAAATATATTAACGATGAAATAAAGAGCGCACTGTTATCATTCACGGAAAACGGCGGTAATCTGATCATATCAGGCTGGGAGTGCTGTAAACTGTTCGAAGACGTTTTAGATGGTGTGAAAATTTCAAGCGAAAGTAAAAACCAAATAATATATATTTATGATGCCCCGCGTTATATAAGTCAGCGCGCAAAATTTGCGGAAGCAAAAGTTTCGCACGGCGGAAACACCGAGGTAGCGGCAGAATGCAGCAGCAATTTATTGAACGCTGTAATCAATCCCGTTATCTCCAAAACAAAATACGGCAAAGGTAATATAATTGCCGTTTATTATAATATCTTTGAATTGTATTCACAGGCTCCGGATTTTTATGTCAGAAACATGATTTCGAAAATCATAGACAGCTTAGATACGGAGAAGTTTATAGAATATAAAGGGCAAAAATTCGTCGATATAGTCACATGCACAAAAGACGGGAAGCTCATGATAAATTTGACGAATACAAGCGGAATTTACAGTGAAAACAGGCTGAGAGCGTATGACGAGATACAGTCGATGATAAACATGGAGATAAGCGTAAAAACAGAAAGCGAACCCAAATCCGTCATGCTGCAACCCGAAAATATAGTACCAGCTTATAGATATGATTCGGCGGCTAAAAAATTAACTGTGAAGATTGATCGTTTGGATATACATACGATCGTTGTTATAGAATTTTAACGCAAATATACTATGGTGACATGCTCTCACCACTTAACGTCTAACGACGTTTGAAGTGGGAGCTTCTCGCTCAAGAACCCTAACGGATTCAGTATCTATGCGTTGCAAACAACGCTTAACGAGCTATCCCCGTAAGCCCTACGGTTCTTTAGCCGCTACGCTAACAAGCGTTAGCTTAGGTGAAACAGGACTTTGATCAGGAAATAAACTGAGATGTATATCTTTTCACATTTTTGGTAGCAGAGGGTAAAATGGTTGCGCGGAATGTTGACGGCCTCAAAAATGTTAACATATAGCTAACAAAAATTTCAGATAAAAAAATATAATGGGATATCACGGACAATAGCGAGGAACCCGACTATAAGTATAGTAAAGGAAAGGAAAAGCAAGCGGCGTAAAAAGAGCCACAAAAGGTAGACTTTTTGTGAAATATGGGTATCATGTCACAAAAGTATATTTTTTATATTTTGTGTTGTCACAAAAAAACTGTTGAAATTTTGTGACGAATTTGATATAATAGAGAAAAGCTACAAAGTAGGGAAGATTTCATGTCAAAGATTGGCTACATTAGGGTGTCGGCTACCGATCAAAATACAGACCGACAGGAAATGATATTAAAAGAACTAAATCTTGATAAATATTTCATAGAAAAAGTCTCAGGAAAAAATACGGACAGAACACAGCTAAAAAAATTGATGGAATATGTACGCGAGGGCGATACGGTATATATTGAGAGCATATCGCGTTTAGCGCGCAGCGCCAAGGATCTTCTTAATATCGTACAACAGCTTCAAGAGAAGTCGGTCGAGCTGATTTCATTGAAAGAGAACATTGACACAACAACCCCGCAGGGAAGATTCGTATTAACAATATTTGGCGCACTCTCTGAACTTGAAAGAGAAAACATACTCCAAAGACAGAAAGAAGGCATAACCGCCGCAAAGATGAAGGGGAAAAAATTTGGGAGACCGCAAATTGCTAAACCCAAAGATTGGGATAACGTAATTGGACTTTGGAAAGCGAAGCAAATAACGGCTGCGGAAGCGATGCGGCGATTGAATTTGAACCGCGGGACTTTTTACCGCAGAGTAAACGGGTACAAGGAAAAAACATATTGAGGTTATTATCGAGAGTCGCCGTAAGACCCCTAACTTTAGTTATGGGGATAAAAGGCGGTGACCTCCACCTTAAATCTATACAATGTAGGTTTGTATAATATTCGTCAACACTTTTTTTCGGAAAAGAAATTTTTGAACTATGAAAACAATTACCATGTGTGTAAAGATAATGAAAACTACAAACTGTTGCAGGCGGGTATTTCACAGAAAATATTACGCGTTGTAGACCGCTCGTTTAAGTCGTTTTTCAATCTGATTAAAAAAGCTAAAAACAACGAATATCGATTCAAAGATATACACATACCGAAATACCTTGACAAGAACGGACTGTTTCCGCTGATACTTTCCACAAACGCAATAATGCTGTCTTCTTAACTCTATTGATTTACTGCACATTTTTTGATATAATGTGTGCAGTAAAAAATATTTATAAGGAGTAATACTTTGAAAAAATTTGATTATTCATTTTTAGAAAATGGAATGCTACCCGCGCGGATAATAAATCATTCCGTATCGATCGGCGTTTTGCGCGAAAAAGAGCAGGAACTCAAAGAAAAATATCAAACGATTTTCACTAAATTGGAAAGTATCGCGAAATTACAGTCTGTAAAAGGATCAAACGCCATTGAAGGAATCATCACCACGGACAGCCGAATTGAAGCTATTGTATATCAAAACAGCGCGCCTTTGAACCACGCAGAAACGGAGATCGCCGGATATAGGGACGCGTTAAATTTGGTGCATGAAAATTTCAGAACGATTCAAATTACCGAAAATGAAATATTGAATCTACACAAAATTATGTTAAGCGACAACGAAATCATCGGCGGTAAATATAAACGGGAAGATAACGCTATTATAGCGATCGACGCTTTCGGGAACAGAACAATAAGATTCGTGCCGGTTCCGGCGATTGAAACGCCGTTTGCTATGGAACAGTTGATTTTGGCATATATGGACGCTCGTCAAAATTCAAATATCAATCAATTATTCCTAATTCCGTGCTTTATATTGGATTTTCTCTGTGTTCACCCTTTCGATGACGGTAACGGCCGCATATCAAGGTTGTTATCGCTTCTGTTGTTGTACAAGAATGGATTTGACGCGGGAAAATATATATCCTTTGAAGAGCAAATCAACAAGTACAAAAGTTCATATTACAACGCCTTGAAATTATCATCGCAGGCATGGCACGAAAACGCGAACGATTATTTTGCTTTTATGGAATATTTCATCTCGACGCTTTTTGCGTGTTATAAAGAACTTGATAAAAGGTTCGCTGTGATAAGCGATAGAAAAATATCAAAGAAAAATCGTATAGAAACGATTATCTTTAACAGTATAACACCAATATCAAAAAAAGAATTAATTTATATTTTGCCCGATACTAGTATCAGCACGATTGAAAAAGTATTATTAGATTTGCAAGATCAAGGTATAATCGAAAAAATCGGCACATATAGAAACGCAAAATATATAAAAAAATTTTAACATAATTAGCAAGAAGTCTCCCACTTCTAAAGTGGTGAGATGAATTGCGTCCCTTTCGTATAATTTGTTGTTGACAATTGGTTCTTTTTGTGATAAACTATATTCAGTCGAATAATAAATAATGGAGTGAATATAGTGGAATTAGATAGTAATGCCCATTCAGTCTTTTTGCTGTTCTACCATCTTATACTTGTAGTGAAATACCGCCGGAAAGTGTTTGACGATGATATATCGAACAGGGCAAAGGAAATATTCGAGTATATCTCGCCAAACTATAACATAACGCTTGTAGAATGGAATCACAATCAGGACCATGTTCATGTGCTTTTCAAAGCGCACCCTAAAAGTGAAATCAGTAAGTTTCTAAACGCATACAAGAGCGCAAGCAGTCGGCTGTTGAAAAAGGAATTTCCGGCTATACGTGAAAAGTTGTGGAAAGAGTATTTTTGGAGCCAGAGTTTTTGCTTGCTTACCGCTAGAGGCGCACCGTTGGATGTGATCAAACGTTATGTCGAAAGTCAGGGTGAACGTTTGTGAACAAAGCGTACAAATTCAGGATATACCCAAACACCGAACAGATAGTATTGCTTGCTAAAACATTCGGCTGCGTAAGATTCATCTACAACAAAATGCTTGGTGAAAAAATAGAACATTACGAAACAACCAAAGAGAAACTGAATACTACACCAGCACAGTACAAGAATGAATTTGAATTTTTGAAGGAAGTAGACAGCCTTGCGCTCTCAAACGCGCAACTCCATCTTGATACGGCATACAAAAACTTTTTCAGAGATAAGAGCGTTGGGTTTCCGAAGTTCAAAAGCAAGCACAAAGGACATAACAGTTACACAACAAATTTTGTGAACGGCAATATATCACTGTCGGATGGCTGCCTGAAACTGCCGAAACTCGGCAAGGTCAAAATCAAACAGCACAGGTTGATACCAGATGATTATGTTCTCAAATCCGTAACGGTGAGTAAAACGCCAAGCGGCAAATACTACGCTTCCATACTGTACGAATATGAGAATAACATTGCCACCGTTGAAATTTACGACGCTATCGGTCTTGACTTTTCTATGTCGGAACTGTATGTATCGTCGGACGGAGTATCGGCTGACTATCCGCGATATTACCGTCAGTCGCTTGACAAACTCGCAAGAGAACAACGCAAACTATCTCATATGACTAAAGGCAGTAACAACCGGAACAAGCAGCGTTTGAAAGTAGCGCGTTTGCACGAGCGCATAGCCAATCAACGCAAGGATTTCCTGCACAAGCAGTCAAGGCAGATAACCAATGCCTATGACGCGGTTTGCGTAGAGGATTTGAACATGAAGGGTATGTCGCAGGCTCTCAACTTCGGCAAAAGCGTTTCAGACAACGGCTGGGGTATGTTTGTTGGTATGTTATCGTACAAATTATTCGAGCAAGGCAAACAACTAATCAAAATCGACAAATGGTTTCCATCAAGTAAGACTTGTTCTAATTG
>WREN01000026.1 GCA_009779295.1 Oscillospiraceae bacterium
CTCCTTTATTTTATAATTATATTTTTTTATATACTCATAATTTTCTTTCGGAACAGAGATATTTGTGTCACTGCAGAACTGTGCAATGAAAAAATCCACCGCTTCCATAACTATATCCGGTTCGCCGGCGGTGATAACTATGCGGTTGCCGTAAAAACCAATGAGGAAATCTTTTATACCCAACTTGTTATATGCCGCGATACTTTCGTCGCGGTTCGTTGTGCCGACTAAAATTTCATATGTATCCTTCGGGACTTCTTCGTCTTTTTTCACCCAGTCGGTTGTCATCGTAACGTCCAAGCCGGTTTTTGCGGCTAACTCTTTCCTGAGCTTGATGAACGCTGAAGTTTCGTCCGGCGGCGCGTCTTCACCCCTTATAACCGTAAACATAAATTTTCCGTCTTCTACAAGATTCCTCCATTCGCCTTCATAATCGATATGCGCGTCAACTATTGGCGCGTTTTCGTCGATTTTGGTGCAAGCAGACAAGATAAACAAACTAATTATAAACAAAACTACAATAATTTTTTTCATTGCCGTGCTTTTCCTTTCAAAAAAATTAATCGATATGCTTATAGTCATATTTTATTATACCACTAAAAATTATATAATTCAAGTGGTCTTCGCAGTATTTTACACGTAAATACGCGTGTACATAACACTTTTTCTGTTGTACGTATAAACGACATGAAGAAAATCATCCGCTTCGATTACAGACGGGTATGAAAACTCTCCGGCGGTATCTTCCAACGTCAATGTTTCCGACCATGTCGTGCCATTATCTTCAGACTTTGAAATAACGAGCGGAGTCCTCGCTCCCCAGTTCTCACCTATTGGATTGTATACGGCGTACAAATGCCCGTTTATACAAACCGCGTCCAACCCGCTGTTGTTATTCGGCAGATTTGTTTTGCAGGCTTTACTCCAATTCTTACCATCAAAGTCGCTTCGATAAGCCCGACCCGTATTACTCCTCATCAGCGCGTGAATTCCGTAGTCCGTTTCCCATATCGTCGGCTGGATCAAATTTACGTCTGCTTCGATAAATTCCTGCGCGTGCCATGTTATACCGTCGGTCGAAGCATCAATGAACGCTTTCCAATCGGTGCCCTCCACCGATGCGCCTGCAACGATCAATCCGTTACGCAATTGTACGGGCTTATTCTTGACCGGACCGCGTCCGCCGTGATCACCCGGCACAAGTTCGGCTTCGTCCGACCAAACGCCGTTCTCCAACACCCGATAGACCGTCTGCCACTTCGGGATCGTCTTGCCTTTCTTGTAGTATAGAAAAAGTCTCTTATCCAACGCAAACAAAACCGGATTCCAATGCGGAATGCCATGGCTTTGCGACATCCTAACCGGAACGCTCCACTTGTCGTCCTTCATTAAGGAAAGCCAAATGGCGACGTCGTCCGCACCTTCTTTCGTACCTCCGAACCACACCGCGTACAAATTACCTTTATAAATCTCAATACTTGAAGCATGGCATGACGGAGTCGGAGCGTCAGCAATTTCAAAAATCAATTTCTTGTAAATAATTTCCATAATATTATATTCCCTCCCCGTATAAATTTATTTTATCAGGAGTTTCTTAAATTGTCAAGACCATAGAACACGTAAAATCATTAAAAAATTTTTAAAAAATATGGATAAAATAGTATAATCATGTTGACTTATAAAATATTTTATGTTATACTGTTTCCATAATTTGTTGTAGATTTTTAACCTTTGTAGAAGATTACACATCCAAATTTATCCGGTGGGAGAATTTAATATGAAAAATAAAAATTACCCATTTTACGATGTCACACCTGTGAAAAACCTCAAAGAACTGATTGAAGTTATTGCGGAAAAATATGGCGACAACAATGCAATTACTTTTGAAAGAAATAACGACGACGTTCATATAACTTACAGGCGGTTAAAATCTGACGTTGAAGCTTTGAGCGCCGCATTTTTTAGTTTGGGTATTAAAGATGATAAAATCGCCGTGATCGGCGAAAATTCCTATGAATGGTTATTGACTTATTTCGCTGCGGTCAACAGCGGGAACGTGATCGTTCCGCTTGACCGGGACCTTCCCGCGGCGGACGTTTTGAATTTGGTGAATGATTCGGGGACAAAAGTATTCGTTTATTCCGATTCCTACTCTGATATGATGGAACATTTACGTGACAACGGAACGGATATTACCCATTACATAAACATGGACGAAATTGCCGGAATAATCGAAAAGCACGCGGGAAAATCTGTCAATATCGAAATCGACGACAATGCTTTCGCCGTTCTGTTGTATACTTCCGGCACGACGGGCGTTGCGAAGGGCGTTATGCTTTCGCATTACGCTATTGCGTGTGATACGGTTGCCTGCTGCCAAAGCGTTAAAGTCAGGTATAATAATTTACTCGTTCTTCCGCTTCACCACTCGTTCGGGTTGACGGCCTGCGTGCTTTATATGCTGCTTTCAGGCAGTGAAATCGTTATAAACCTAAGCCTGAAACGCCTTATTCAGGATTTATTGAAATACCAGCCGTATAATGCGTTTTTAGTTCCGTTATTTGTAGAAACTTTCTATAAAAAGATTTGGGACGGCGCGAAAAAAAAAGGCAAGGACGGATTATTGCGAAAACTTATCGGTATAAGCAATTTTCTTTTGAAAATCGGTATCGACGTCAGGCGAAAGCTGTTCAAATCTGTTCTTAAAGAATTAGGCGGGAATTTGGAATTGATTGTATCGGGCGGCGCGCCGATCGACGCAAAATACGTCAAAGGATTGCGCGATTTCGGAATCATCACGCTCAACGGTTACGGCATAACCGAATGTTCTCCCGTCGTATCCGTGAACCGTAACCGGTATTACCGCGACGGCAGTATCGGGCTGGTATACCCGTGCTGCGAAGTGAGGATTGCCGAACCGGACGAAAACGGTCATGGAGAGATTTGCGTCAGGGGCGGCAACGTCATGCTCGGCTATTATAAAAACGAACAGGCGACAAAAGAAGCGTTTGACGGTGAATGGTTCAAAACAGGCGACATCGGATATCTGGACAGCGATGGTTTTCTGTTTATTTCCGGCAGGAAAAAGAATCTAATCATTCTGAGCAGCGGCAAAAATATATATCCGGAGGAAATGGAATTCGCGGTACTCAATAATATCCCGTATGTAAAAGAAGTAGTGGTATTTGCCGAAGCCGACACGATCGTCGCGGAAATGTTTCTGGACACTGAAAATTATCCGGAATGCGCTGGGGTTGTAAACGAAGATATTTTAATGCTCAATCGGACGCTTCCGGTATATAAAAATATCGGGAAAACCGTGATCCGTGAGACGGAATTCCCAAAAACCACGACCAAAAAAATCAAACGAAACAACAAAAATGTTTAACCCCGAAACGTTATCGATTGACGGCGCAAACTTATATATATATTTAATCGATAACCTGCAACTCGTCAACGACGGTTATGTCGCTGATTCTTTGCCGCGTCTTCCCGTATTGCGTCGGGAAAAATACGAAAGATACCGAGACCATACCGACAGGAAAGCCTGTATCCTCGCGTATCTACTCCTTGAAGCGGGACTGAAAGAACGGTTTGAGATCGATAGTTTTACGCTTGTCTGCAACGATTACGGCAAGCCTTATTTGAAAGAATATCCGCGCATTTACTTCAATATCACCCATTGTCAAACCAGCGTCGCGTGCGTTGTAGCGGACTTTGAAATCGGCGTGGATATTGAATATATCCGACCGTTTGATATTAACATAGCCCGGCAGATATGCGGTGAAAACGAACTGCGGCGGCTGAGTGAAGCAGACGATCCTTCTAAATTGTTTTGCAGGATGTGGACGGAAAAAGAAAGTTACGCGAAATCGCTTGGAATCGATGCGGCGAGCGTTTTTAAAATGGATTTATCGGATGCAAAATTTATTCATTGGGAACGTGAGACGTATTATCTGACGGTTTGTTTAGGAACTAAAATTAACGGAGATATAACGATGTTTGAAAAAGTAAAAGAAATAATCCAAAAAACCCTTGACAAAAATGAGTTCGCCATAACTGCGGAAACGGATATCCTCGAAGAACTGGGTGTGAATTCGCTTGAACTTGCGGAGCTTATATACGCTTTTGAAGATGAATTCAAAATAAATATACCCGACAGGGATATTGCTAAATTCCGTATTATCGACGACATAGTGATATATCTGAATAAAAAAATCAAATAAATCTAAAACACTTTTTAAGTTTTTAAGTGTATACGCCTGGACTTAAATTTAATGGAGGAAAATGAATGGAGCCGCCTGATAAATTATATCATTTATCTCAACCGCAGAACAGAATTTGGTATTCGGAAAAGCTGTATCCCGGCACAAGCATGTGGAACAATGCCGGTACGGTAAAAATCACCGGCGAAATCAATTTTCCATTGCTTGAACGCGCCGTAAATCTTATGCTTGAAAAATTCCATTCGCTGCGGACGCGTATAAAAACAGTAAATGAAAAACCTATGCAGTATATCTTTCCGTACATTTGGAAACCGATAGGGCTGATTGACTTTACGGATCAGGAGAACGACGCGCTTTACCGCTGGGATATGGAGAAGTCATCATTGCCTGTCGATTATATCGAATGTGACCTGTATTATTTCGCAATGTTAAAATTCAGCCGCGATCAGGCCGGTCTGTATATCAGAATACATCATCTCATATCCGACGCCTGGTCGGTCATTATTTTGGTAAACCGTATCACCGAAATATACGATTATATGCTGCGCGGCGAAGAGTGGCCGTGCAGGGAGACCCCTATGTATTGGGAATATCTGGAAAAAGAAAACGATTATATAGAATCGAACCGATATTCAGGCGACAGGCAGTACTGGCATGAGAAATTCAAAGTTCTGCCTGAACATCTGGAGTTGAAAAACCGGCATGACAGGCATTTAAAAACTTCAACTGAAGCGGATAGGCGTTCGTTTATAACGCCCGAACCCAAAGCCAAGCAGATCGTAAAATATTGTCAGGAAACAAGAGTTTCTGTTTTTTCGCTGATAATGTCCGTATTTTCGATTTATTTAAACAGACTCACGGGCAAAAATACTTTCGTGATAGGCACGTCCGTACTCAACAGAATAACCGAGCGTGAAAAAGAAACGTTCGGAATGTTCGTAAGCACAGTCCCGATCCTTATCAATATATCCTCCGAAATGAGTTTTGCCGAGTTTCACCGCTCCGTCGCCGACGAGATATTATCGTCGCTCCGCCATCAAAAATATCCGTTCAACCTATTTATGGAAGAACTCCACAGCCGAAACAAAGATGTGGACGAGCTTTTCGATATGACCCTGTCTTTCCAGAACGCCAGTCTCGTGAAAAATGTAAACCGTTTCTCATATAAGGCGCGCTGGCATTCTCCGCTCGCCCAGATCAACGGTATCGATATACATTTCAACGACCGCGAAGGCAACGACGTTTTTATTTGGGACTACAACTATCTGACGTCACTTTTTAATCAAAACGAGATTATACAAATGCACGGCTGCATAGAAAATCTGATGGCGGACACGCTGGAAAATCCCGGCAAAAAAATAGCGGATCTGCGTATATTGTCGTTCGAAGAGGAAAAGGCGCTGATAAATACCATGACGGGTCCGGATAATAACCCTCCGGAAGCTCTGACTTTAGCAAGGCTTTACGATTCCAGAGTTAAAAAAGCGCCGTTTTCAACGGCTTTGATAGCCGGTGAAACCAGATTCACCGCCGACGAACTTGACCGGCGCGCAAACGGATTTGCGTGGCGTTTACATAAATTTGGAATCGGGAAGGACGACCCCGTCGTCGTTATGATGCGCCGCTCGCCGGAACTTTTCGTTGCCCTGCTCGGTATACTGAAAGCCGGAGCCGCGTTTTTGCCGATAGATCCCGCAACGCCCCCCGAACGAGCGGGGCTTATAGCGGCAAAATGCAACGCGCCCGCTGCTATTGCTGACGAAAACTTTAAGGCAATCTTCTCAAAATCGACCGTATACATCTCAACCGACGAGATTTCCGGAATTCCGGCGATGCCGGTTGCCCCTGATATTGAATATGACCCTTCTTCGCTCGCTTACGTCATCTTCACGTCGGGGACTACGGGCGATCCCAAAGGTGTTATGATAGAAAACCGGACTATCTGCCGTTTCGCGGAAAATTTCGGCGGCATTATGGAGCTGGCGGACGGTACAATTACGCTTTGCGTCGCTTCGATATCGTTTGATTTGTTCGTTATGGAATCATTTCCCGCTCTTATACACGGCGGGACGGTGGTGCTTGCCACCGAAGACGAAATAAAGGTACCGGAGAGCCTTGCCGAATTGATTGCCAGAGAGAACATAAACAGCGTGATGTTCACACCGTCGCGTGTGCAATTACTGCTCAATCAGGGCGTCGGCGGAGCGTTCGGAAACATAAAACAAATCATGCTCGGCGGCGAAGCCCTTACCGAAGCGCTGGTCAAAAAGCTCAGAACATACACCAATGCCAATATTTTTAATTTTTACGGACCGACAGAAACAACCATCGCCGTGACGTATAAGCAGGTGACCGATGAAGAGAAAATTACTATCGGGCATCCTATGCCGAACGTGAACGCGTACATATTAGATTCGCGCGGTTTGCTCGCGATACCGGGAGCAATTGGTGAATTAATGATAGGCGGCGACATTTTAGCGCGCGGATATATTGCGAACAAAAAAGAAACGGACGCCGCGTTCGTTCCTGACCCTTTCAGAACGGGGGAACTCATATATAAAACCGGCGATCTTGTCTACCTTTCCGACGACGGCGAAATTATTTACGCCGGACGCCGGGATAATCAGGTGAAAATCCGCGGCTACCGCATTGAACTCGGAGAGATACAGTCAAGAATTGCGGAGATTCCCGGCGTTACTGACTGCGCGGTCATCGATCTGGAAAACGAACGAAAAGAAAAATATTTATGCGCGTATATATGCGGCGAATCCCTTCCTACTAAAGCCGAAATCCGTGCCGCGTTGATACATATCCTGCCGAAATATATGATCCCTTCATATTTTGTAAAATTGCCGTCGCTGCCGATGACTATCAGCGGCAAACTTAACCGGACCGCTCTTCCAGCTCCTTCCGAGCAAACAGATGCAGAACTTATAGGAGAAGTACAGACGGCTCCGGCTACAAATACTGAAATAATTCTCGCCGAAATTTGGGGTGAAGTGTTGAATGTGCGTCCGCAGAGCCGGTACGATAATTTTTTCGATCTCGGCGGCGATTCCATGAGCATAATATACGTCGCGAACCATGTTTCGCAGTATTTCAAAGCGGATGTTTCTCTCAAGGAAGTATATGCCAACCCCACGCTTATCGCTTACGCGCTGCTTATCGACAATGCGTTGAAAAAAACTTACATGCCGATAATCCGCGGCGCGGATATGAAGAATTATCCGGCGTCGGCAAGTCAGAAACGGATATTCATGCTGAAAGACATTGACGGTACTTCCGTTGTCTACAACATGCCGGGTGCAGTCAGGATAACAGGAAAATTCGATGCGGCGCGTTTAAAGAGAGCATTAAACAAGATAATAAAATTTCACGCCGTTTTACGGACAGGGTTTTACATACAAAAGGGCGAACTGCGGCAAAAAATATATAAAGACGCCGCTGTGAATATCGGGACCCACAAATGCAGCCCCGAAGAACTTGACGGTATGCTGCGCGGATTCATCCGTCCGTTTGATATTTCCCGTCCGCCTCTCATACGCGCCGAAATTATAGAAATCGGCAAAAGTGAGAATGTGCTTTTTATAGATATGCACCATATTATTTCCGACGGCATATCGTATGAGTTGATATTCAAGCAGCTCTCCGCGTTTTACGCGGGATCTGAGACACCGCCGAACGAACTCCGCTATGTGGATTACGCCGTCTGGCAGAAGGAATATTTTCTGTCGGATTCGGATATTGTCCGGAATCAGCGGGATTACTGGCTTGACCATCTGTCCGGCGAACTTCCGGTGCTGTCGCTGCGTTCGGATTATCCGCGGAAGACGCGCCAGAATTTTAAAGGCAGGCGCACCGCGATTAAAGTGCCTGAAAATTTTTGTGAAGAAATACACGGGTACGCCAAGTCAAAGAGCATGACGGCATATACGGTGATGTTGGGAGCGTTTTATATCCTGATGGTCCGGTATTCGGGGCAAGACGACATAATCGTAGGAACCCCTGTTTCCGGAAGAAGCAGGGCGGAATTAATATCGATGGTGGGAATGTTTGTCAATACGCTGGCGTTACGTGCGCGTCCCGCCGCCGATAAAATCTGCGCGGATTTTATGGCGGAAATTAAAAAAGTTGTTATTGAGGGGATGGTCAATCAGGATTACCCGTTCGAACTCCTCGTGAACGACCTGAAACTCCAGCGCGATTTATCCCGCAATCCCTTGTTTGACGTGTTCTTTTCGTATAATACATCGGATTTAAATCTTACGCTGGACGAAGCGTCAGTCAGCGAAATCGAAATACCGTGGAATTTTTCAAAGTTCGACATTACTTTTGACATACGCGACATACCCGGCGGAATGAAATGGGATATAGAATACGGCGAAATGTTTTCGGCGCGGACGATCAAACAAATGGCGAACCACTATATCAATATACTGCGTTCTGTAATCACCGACGATACGAAAACGATCGGGCATGTCGAAATGCTCGGCGTTTCGGATAAAGCCCGACTGATAAAACGTCTGCGCGGTCCTGAAATGGTAATCGATCCCGGACTTTCCTTCGAAATGGCTGTAATCAGTCACGGAGATGCTACGGCGTTGATTTGCGGTGACAGAAGCTGCACTTTCAAAGAGCTTGCGGATATGAGCGGACGGTTGGCGGGCGTATTGAAATCAAAAGGTGTAAAGCCGGACACCGCAGTAGTCGTTTCGATGCCGCGCTCAATAGAGATGGTCGCCGCGCTAATTGGAATTTTGCGCGCGGGAGCGGCTTATCTGCCGATTGACCCTGAATACCCCGAAGACCGAATCGCGTACATGATCGCGGACAGCGGAGCAACTATCGCCGTAACTGACCGCGTAATGCCTGAGGGTATAGATGCTATAACTCCGGAACAGGCTTTCGCAAGAGATATGCCTGTTTTCGAATATACTCCAGCTTCGCCGGATTCAATGGCCTATCTTATATATACTTCCGGTTCGACGGGACTACCGAAAGGCGTGCGTTTGACCCGCGCGAATCTTATAAATTATTGCGAGGCGTGCCGTAAACTTGAATTGTTCAAACCAGGGGAAATTTCGATGAGCGTTACGACGATCTCGTTCGATATATTCGTCTTAGAATGTCTCGTTCCGCTTTATCTCGGTACGGCAGTTGCGGTCAGCAATGAAGAACAGCAGCGTATACCGGGATTGCTCGCCGAGTTTATGCGGCGGAGCGAATGTTCATTCATACAGTTTACACCTTCAAGGATGGCGCTTATGTTGAACGACAAGTCGTTCTGTGACGCGCTCAGAGGTATAAAAACGCTCGTATTGGGCGGTGAAATGCTGCCTGACGAACTGCTGAGTAAAGTTAAAAAATATACCCGTGCGAGAATCATTAATTTTTACGGTCCGACTGAGACGACCGTGTATTCTACGGTCAAAGACCTGACTAAATCCGGTGGAAAAGTCACAATAGGCAGACCGGTGCTGAATACGCAGATTTACATACTCGATGCTTCCATGAATCTCGTTCCCGAAAACGTCACGGGAGAATTATATATCGGCGGCGTCGGGATCAGTCCGGGGTATCATAAACGGGAAACGCTGACAAAAGAGCGGTTTCTCGCCGACCCATTTATGGGTTTAGGGTCGATATACCGCACCGGAGATTTATCTTGTTTGCTTCCGACAGGAGATATATTGTGTTTGGGCAGAGTGGACGACCAAATAAAACTCGGCGGTCACAGAATCGAGCCGGGCGAAATCGAGAAAGTACTCGAAACGTACCCGGAAATCACCAAGGCTGTCGTTGTTGTCCGTGATTCGCGCCTTTGCGGTTATTTTACGTCCGAATCAGATATTTCGGCGGATACGCTGAGATTTTACTTAAAGAAAAAACTCCCGCTGTACATGGTTCCGAACTGTTTCATGCGGATGGCAAAATTTCCCATGACGTCAAGCGGGAAAGTAGACCGTAAGCTATTGCCCGAAATCGATTTATCCAAGCAAACAGAAAAGAAATCCGATGTACCGATGACGCGCGGGGAAATAAAGACAGCCAAAATCTGGGGAAAGGTGCTCGGGGTTGGCAATATAGGTCCGGAAGATGACTTCTTCAGTCTCGGCGGGGATTCTATGGCGGTAATTAAAGCGCAAATCGAGATGTTAAAATACGGAATCAGCATTGGCACGCAGGAGTTTTACGAGAATCCGACCATCCGCTCAATGCAAGTCTTCATAAACGAATCGAAACCTGTTAAAAAAACCGTCGTGAAAAAATATCCCGTGAAAGTACCGGATTTACTACAAACGCCGTTCCCGATGAAGAAAGTCCTGCTTACCGGAGCGACCGGTTATCTCGGCGCGCACGTTTTGAAAGAACTCGCGGACATAGAAAGCGAAATCTTCTGCCTTGTCAGAGGAAACGACGCGGCGGAACGGCTTGAAAAAACGTTGCGATTCTACTTCGGGGAAACTGATTTAATGAACCGTTTATCCGTTATCAGCGGAGATATTAGCGGCGGAATTCCTATCGATAGTGTAGAAACCGTTATCAACTGCGCCGCGGAAACCCGTCATTACGGCAACGAGAACGTTTTCACTCTCGCCAACGTAACAGGCGTCGCGAATCTCATTGAGTTCTGCAAGAAGTGCGGCGCCGCGTTGTGTCATATATCGACGACGAGCGTTTCAGGTGAAATAACACATGGAGACAACGCAATTTTCACTGAAAAAGATTTTTTCATAAATCAAAACTATAGCGACAATTTATATGTTAAAAGCAAATTCGAAGCGGAAGCGTTAATATACAAAGCAATGATTCAAGGACTTAAAGCGAAAGTAATGCGCGTCGGAAACCTTATGCCGCGTTACGCCGACGGGGTTTTTCAGGCAGACCCGTCTAAAAACGCTTTCATGAACAGGCTCCGCGCATATAAATTAATGGGCGCAGCGCCGAAAAGTGTAATCGAAGGCGGAGCCGAATTTACTCCTGTTGATTCCTGTGCAAGGGCGATAGTCCTGCTTACCGGAAAAGACGACGGCGCGGTGTATCATCTGTTTAACCCGAACCGCGCTTCGGGGGGAGAAATAATCGAAGTTTTGGACACAAATGTCAGGGAACTTACAGACGGCGCGTTCATTAAGGAAGTCAAAAAGACGGCTAAAACCGAAAACGCGTATATTTTTGGGGGAATGATAGAAGATCTCGTCCAAACTCCGAAGGGTGGAAGACGCGTAAATATAACTTGCACGGAAACTGTACAAAAACTTTCACAACTTTCATTTAATTGGGAAAACCCTGACAAAGCATATCTCGAAAAAGCGCTCGCGAATATAAAAATATAAAATAGTTTGGGAGAATAAAAATGGACACAATTATGTTTTGTATCGCGCATGTTTCATTGATTTTGATATGTATATTGTTTTTTATAGTAATTGGTTTAAAAGTCAAAAATAAACTGCGGAGATATTTTACCACGTTTTGCGTAGAAGTATTTATTTGGCTTTTCAGCGTTCTGGCGCAAAAATACTGCGCAGATTTTGGTTATACCGATACCGGGTGGATAATGTTCTTCGAAAACCTTACATACGTTGGCATTTCGTTAATTCCGGCGAGTATGCTGATAATATGCAGTTCGTTTGTCCCTTCAAAAGGGGGGAAAAAAATAAACAGACATATTTTTTACGTGATTCCGGCTTTGACGCAGATCGTTATATGGACGAACCCTCTGCATCATATGTTTTACGTCAGTTACGACTATTTCGACAAAAACGGAATTTTACTTGGGTGGTATTTTTACCTTCACGTAATTTATTCGTATGCGTGCCTGATAATCGGGATATATTATGTATTTTCATTCGCTTTGAACAGCAAAGGAAATTCCCATTGGCAGGCGATTTTAATAGGGATCGGAACGGTAACGCCGTTTGTCGTCAATATCTGTTACACGTTCAACATCGGAAATTTTTTTACAATCTTTTCGACGCCCATAGCTTTTACGATAACGATACTCGCTTATTTTCTTGGAATTTTCCGTTTTAACCTGCTGCGTATAACCCCTATAGCGATGAGGACTGTAATCGACCTGTCTTCCGAACTGTATATCGTCTTTGACGAATATATGAATATACTTGATTTCAACGAACCTTTTTCCAGAATCTTTTCCCACCTTGCAAATTTTAAAAGGAACGAAAACCTGACAAATGTTCTCAATAAAAAGAATGAAACGGGGATATCGGCCGAAGACCTGTGCAGGGTAATTGAAACCTGCCGTGACAGCCGTACGGCGATAACCAAAGATTTCACATTGATTGACGGCAAAGAAATAAAAAATTATTCAGCGGAATTCACGCCTCTTATAATTGACAATGCGTATTGCGGATGTATATTACTGTTAAGCGATATAACCCAGGCCATAAGATATACCGAAGAAATAAAGCGAAATCAGAAAATGCTTATTGAACAGGAACGTCTCGCGTCGCTCGGACAGCTCATGGGCGGGTTAGCCCATAACTTCAAAACGCCGATAATGGCGATATCGGGGAGAACGGAAAACCTCAAAGTTCTTATCGAGGAATATGAAGAATCGCTGAGTGACAGTGAGGTCACCGTGAATGACTATATAGAGATCGCGCAGGAAATGAAGCAGGAGCTTGAAAAGATAAGGAGCCATCTTTCTTATATGTCGGATATCATTACGACAGTCAAGGATCAAACGGTAAAATTTACCGTAAGAACGCAGGGAGAGTTTTTCACCGTCGGCGACCTTGTGAAGCGCGTCAATATATTAATGCAGCATGAGTTGATACGCCATAACTGCGAACTGGCGTATGAAATTGCGGGTGACGAAACCGCCGTAAACGGCATTGCTATAAACGGCGAGATAAACGCGTTGGTTCAAGTTATTGATAATATTATTATGAATGCCATACAGGCCTATAATGGCGTTAAGGGAAAAATCCGGCTTAAAATTTCACAAACACCAAAAACGGTCGATTTTTCGATCTGTGACGACGCGGGCGGTATTCCGAAAGATATACAGAAAAAGCTGTTTAATCAAATGATCACTTCTAAGGGTAAGGATGGGACGGGATTGGGATTATATATTTCATTCTCAACGGTAGTCGGTATTTTCGACGGGAAAATATGGTTTGATTCAATTGAGGGGCAGGGGACTGAATTTTTTATTTCGATACCGTTCGAAGCCGACGTTTCTGATGTAAAGCATTCCTGTAATGAATGAAAAACGACTTTGAAAAAAATAAAAACCTTTGATAATATAGATATATAAAAAAACATATCGAAATCAAAGGAGACAGAAAATGAAAAAAGGAATAAACGAA
>WREN01000027.1 GCA_009779295.1 Oscillospiraceae bacterium
AATCACTACCGAAGGAACAGATTATGAAATTGTGTTTTTAAACGTAGAGGTTCTTTCAAGTGATATGGATACGTTTCCTGCCGGAGATTATACATTCGCGTTGTACGAGGCAATATGGGAATATGAATTAAGAAATATTAACGCCAAACGAAATAATAGTTGGCCTCCAAGCGATCTACTTACCCCGGCACAAAAGGTTATAAGTACATGGCTGGGACGCGGTTTTCCGGAAATAAACGACTATTCAAAATTAGAAGGAAGAGAAATACTCACATATAATATTAGTATAACAGCTTTCCTTCATTATATCGGAGCGGATATGACTGTGGAAACTTTCAGCGAAACCGTAAGCAAATATTTTGATATCGAAGATTTTGAAATAACAGATGAAGACCGGTATATAAAAATAGAAGACGGAAAATATTATCCGCTTGCAGGTGCAGCCGGAAATATGTATTATGATTTCATTAGCGAAAGCACCGAAAACGGAATTACAACTGTAACAGTGCAGTTTTATGCAGACGCAATGTATCTCGCGAAATCCCATTTGATCGAGTACAGGCTTGAGGATATCGGTAACGGTGAATATAAAATCTATTGTACAAATACTCTTATAAAATCAAAATATCCTCATCTGCAATGGGGTGTGTAAAAACAATAAAAAACCGCCGATGGCGGTTTTTTTCATGCGTCAAGTTTAGTTAATTTCGGTACTTCTATATCCGGATACTTCAAAATCAATTCCGGCGATGCTTCCCTCGTCACGGTTTTCTCATTTATAATCACTTTCAATATATCGTTCCGCGACGGCACTTCATACATGATTTTCATCATTAATTCTTCAATTATCGAGCGAAGTCCGCGCGCTCCTGTTTTGCGCTCGACCGCGAGTTCCGCGATTTTTATGAGCGCTTCGTCGGTGAACTCGAGTTTTACGTTGTCTAAATCGAACAGCTTCGTGAATTGTTTGATGATCGAGTTGCGCGGTTCTTTTAAAATCCGCACAAGCGCTTCGATATTCAAGTTGTCGAGGCTGACTATTACCGGCAAACGACCGACAAGTTCGGGAATCAAGCCGTACTTGATAATATCGTGCGGTACAACGTTTTTTAATATGTTTGATTCCATTCTTTCCGCTTTCGTCGGAGCGTCGTAATTGAATCCGATTACCGATTTGCCTTGACGCTGTTCGATTATAGTGCTGAGGTCATCGAACGCTCCGCCACAGATGAATAAGATATTATCGGTTTTGATTTGAATGAAATCCTGATTCGGATGCTTTCGCCCGCCTTGCGGAGGAACGTTTGAAACGGTGCCCTCAAGAATTTTCAACAACGCTTGTTGAACACCTTCACCTGAAACGTCGCGGGTGATCGAACGGTTCTCGCTGCGGCGTGAAATTTTATCGATTTCATCGATGTAAATTATCCCCTTTTCGGCGCGCTCAATATCGAAGTCCGCAGATTGAATAAGCCTGAGTAAAATATTTTCAACATCCTCTCCGACATATCCGGCTTCTGTAAGCGTCGTCGCGTCGGCTATCGCAAACGGCACTTTCAATAATTTAGCCAATGTCTGCGCCAAGAAAGTCTTCCCTACTCCGGTCGGACCGAGCAATAAAACGTTACTCTTCTGGATTTCAACGTCATCCTTATTATTGCTACGGCTGTCGCTTTTTCTGTCATACTGTAAAATTCTTTTATAATGATTGTAAACCGCAACAGACAACGCTATTTTCGCTTCATCCTGCCCGATTACATATTCGTCAAGCGTCTCTTTTATTTTCATGGGTTTCGGCAGATTCGACAACGCTAATCCATCCGCATTATTGGTCGCAGACCTTGCTGTATATTCATATATAATCTGATTACAGACGTCAATGCAATAATTACAAATATAAATCCCTGTCTGTGAGGGAATAATAAAATCCGTTTGATTTTCTTCACGTCCGCAAAACGCGCAATATCTGGATGAGCCTGTAGAGCGTGAACCCGAATTCCTTTGGTTACCTGCCATAAATATTAATGCCTTTCCATTATTTTATCCACAATACCGTATTCCACAGCTTCTTCCGCGGATAAATAATTATCGCGTTCCGTATCACGTTCGATTATTTCAATCGGCTTTCCAGTATTTTTTGCAAGGATTTGATTTAGTTTATGCTTTATTTTCAGCATTTGTTCCGCTTGGATTTTAATATCCGTCGCCTGACCGCGCGTGCCGCCGCTCGGCTGATGGATCATTATCTCGCTGTTGGGAAGCGCGAAACGTTTGCCTTTCGCGCCCGAAGAGAGCAGAAATGCGCCCATACTCGCCGCCATACCGACACAAATTGTACGTACATCGCATTCAATAAAGTTCATTGTGTCATAAATCGCCAGTCCTGCCGTTACGGAGCCTCCCGGGCTGTTGATATAGAACCACACGTCTTTATCGCGATCTTGCTGTTCAAGAAATAATAACTGCGCGACTACAAGCGAAGATGTAACGTCATTTACTTCATCGGAAAGAAAAACTATGCGTTCATTCAATAACCTTGAAAATATATCATATGCGCGTTCGCCGCGGTTGGTTGTTTCTATGACGGTTGGTACTAATGCCATTAATTATCACCCTCTGTATCATCATTTATGATGTTATCATTATTTATGATGTTATCATTATTTATTTCTTTCGCTTTTTCTATGTCGGTTATTACCGCGTTGTCTTTTACAAATGCCAATGCTTTCTGAACTTTCAAATCGCCTTGGAGCATATCCGGTGTAAGTGATTCCTTAACTTTGTCTACTTCCATATTATATGCCGCCGCGATACGTTCGTATTCAGCTTCTATGTCTGATTCTTCGGCTGTAATATTCTCCAATTCCGCGATCTTTTCAAGCGCCAAAC
Source organism: Oscillospiraceae bacterium (assembly GCA_009779295.1). Taxonomy (GTDB): domain Bacteria; phylum Bacillota; class Clostridia; order Oscillospirales; family CAG-272; genus WREN01. Next base: position 2,890 of record WREN01000027.1, read on the forward strand.
GCGATTTTACCTGACGTTCAGCCTGAGGATTGAACTGTTCGCGCATATTATCGATAGTCATGCCCGTGTATTTGAAATACGTTTGGAGATCAAGCCCCTGCATTCTCATACGGTTGTCGTAATCGCGTATTAAATTTTCCGTTTCCGCGTCGAGCATCGGCTTGGGAATGTCTATATCAACGTTCGCAAGCAGCGAATCGATCAATGTTTCCTGCATCATGTTGTCGGACATTTTCAAGTTTCGCTCTTCGATTTTAGCTCTCACATCCGCTCTATATTCGTCGAGCGTATCAAATTCCGAAACGTCTTTCGCGAACTCATCGTCCAATTCCGGCAATTCGTTGAATTTGATTTCTTTTAATTTAACGTCAAATGCCGCGGGCTTGCCTTTTAATTCCTCAGAGTGGTATTCTTCCGGGAATGTTATTTTTACGCTAAATTCGTCGCCGATACTTCTGCCGACGATCTGCTCTTCAAAGCCGGGTATAAATTGCCCCGACCCAAGTTTCAGATTATGATTCTCTGCGGTGCCGCCCTCAAACTGCACGCCGTCAGAGAAGCCTTTGTAATCTATGACGACGGTATCCCCGTCGCAAGCCGCGCGGTCGGTTATATCGACGAGGCGCGAATTCCTCTCGCGAACGCGCTGGATGTCTTTATCGACGTCTTCTTCGGTAACGGGCGTGATAATACGGTCGGCGTTAATACCCTTATAATTTTCAAGCGCGACTTCGGGTTTGATATAAAGTTTTGCTTTCAGGATGACGTCGCTGCCGTCCTCAATGGAAACTATATCAAATTCAGGGCGGCTTACGGCAATAGCGCCGGATTCCTTCAACGCTTCTTCATACGCGTCCGGTATGACAAGCTCAAAAGCGTCGTCGTAGAAGACACTTTTGCCGTACATTTTTTCTATAATGTTTTTAGGGGCTTTCCCCTTTCTGAATCCGGGCACATTCATTTTGCCCACATTTTTTTGATACGACTTCATGACCGCCGCGTCAAAATCAGACCGTTTAATTGAAAATTCGATTTCAATCATATTTTTTTCTTCAAGATTAATCACATTGCTTAAACTCATTTAATTATTCCTCCGGAGTTTTTTATATATCAAATTTATTACATAATAAATATTATATCCAAAATTTAGCTCAATGTCAATATTTTTTTTAAATTTTTATAGGCACGAAATTCAAATAATCCGCCGATACGATTTCAAACAATATCCCTTCGTGTTCGAAAACCGAGGGTATATCGTAAGCTGAATGGATATGCCCGTAAAAACAACGGCGTATGCCGTGTTTTTTTAAGACGTCTATAAGTTCGGCGCAGACGTAATCTTTAAAAACCGGCGGGAAGTGCATAAACACAATCGTTTCCGCATCTTTATTAAATTTCAATCTCGAGTTAAAACTGAGTACCAATCTGATCATTTCCCGGTTGATTATTTTATTATAATCAATATCGGCCGGAGCGTTTTTCTCGTCATAATACCAGCCGCGTGTTCCGCAGATTATATATTCCCCCGCGTCAAGAGCGTTGTTGTGCAGCAGTTTAATTGTTTTTATGCTATTTTCCCAAAACATCTTCTTAACTTTGGTATCTGTAGTCCACCATAAATCATGGTTGCCGCGCCCGATAACTTTTAAGCCTTTTAAATTATTCAAAAATAAAAAGTCAGCATGAGTGTCTTCAAGTTTTAACGCCCATGATATGTCGCCCGGAATAACGATGATATCGTCGTCTGTTATACCGGCTTTTTCCCAGCCTTGTTCAATCTTTTTCTCGTGATTCTCCCAACGCGAACCGAAAATATCCATCGGTTTATTATACCCAAACGATAAATGTGGATCACTAAGTACAAAAACAGCCATATTTTGACTCCTATAAAATTTATATATTTGTAATTGCCTTACCCAATTCGTACAAAAACCTTGCGCTTTCCTCGGGCATTACGTTGCCGTACCGCGAAAAATGTATCCCCACTTCAAAACTGAACGCGCCTTTATAATTTATATCCGCCAATACCTGGTTAAATTTCGCCCAATCGATCGTGCCCATATACGGCATGTCGTGCTCGTCTGCCGTGCCGTGATTGTCATGCACGTGTAAAACTTCTAATTTATCGCCCAAAACACGCGCCATACGGTCAGGGGTTTCGCCCGTGAGATTCGCGTGGCCGACGTCAAGGCACGCGACGAAATGTTCGTCGTTTAAAGTATCTATGTAATCGAGTATTTCTTCCGCGGTTGAAACGACGGTCGGACAAACACATTTTCGGATCGGGTCGTAATTGAACATATTTTCGATCGCGAGTTTAACGTTATATTTATAGAGCGCCGGAAGCAAAGCCCTGTAAAATTTCATGTTAATTTCCTTAGTTTCCTGCCTATAATAAGTATATCTGTAATCGCCGGGAATACACGGATGGATAACGATATACTTGCTTTTCATGTACGACGCGCCTTTAATGGATTTTTCCTGTATATTGAACAAATATTCATCCTCTTCCGGTTTGCCTACATACGACGGCATGGGTGAATGAACCTGCTCAACTCCTATTCCACATTCCTCCGCGACGTTTCCTAAGTGTGTAAAGTATTCTTTAAAATTATCATCAGAACTTGTGAATAATTCTCCCTTTATCGGATAATGGAAAAAACCATAATCCATGCAGTCGAATCCTGCTTCCGCAACTTTTTTAATTCCTTCCGAATCGCCGTATTTACGGACGTAAAAGTCCGTTATCGTTCCTATTCTCATTTTTAAAACCTCATTTCAAATATTCCATATATTCTTCAAAACACATTTTTAAATTAACCATCTGCGTCGCGTGATACCTTCCCACATAACGGAAATGCCACGGCTCGAACGATATGCCCGTTATATCCGCTTTATCTTCGGGGTATCTCAAAATAAATCCGAACTTATAACAATTCGCCGCGAGCCATTTCGCTTGGTCGGTTTTGGCAAAGCTCACATCAGCGGCAGGCTTATTGTGCATGTCGAGACATAATCCGCTTTGATGTTCGCTTGTCCCCGGCATTGCCACAACCGTCGCGGCTTTCGCGATTGCGTCTTCTTTGCCCAGATTCGGATATTTCGCCACCTCGTTATTGAATAACGACGTCTGCAAATCGTAACTGCGGTACGCGCTCGTAACGGTTATATCGCTGAATCCGTTTGCGCGCGCCTCTATCAGAAGCGCTTCCAGTGCTTTCGCGGGATATTCTCTCAATCTTTGCATAGGCCAGCCGGGTCGTGTATCTTTTACCTCGATCATATCAGCCGCCGTATAATCGTAAGCGAGAGGATTCTCGGAATTTATCAAAACCAAATATTCATCCCTGTTTTCAGGATTCATATATTTATCATATTCCGACAAATTCGTTTTAAAACCAAAATCCTCAATAAACGAAAAATAATCCTCTTCTTTTAGATTCGCGTTGATTCCGTTTGGCGGTGAGGTTGATTGCGAAATAATTTTTTGTATTGTTGGTTTTGGGGTCATCCCGGTATGTAAATTAACAAAAAATATTATCATCGTTAATACAAATAAGATCGCGAATATTATCAAAAATAATACAAATCTGGCAAAATAAACTTTTATCCGCATTAAGTTTAATTTTCATTCCTCTCCGACAATACTTTCATCTAATCCCCTGTTGGGATCCGTTAAAATAAGCAAATCATTATCAAGCGAGCCTTCCAATATATTCGACGTAGGATCGTTTTCTTTCAATTTGAATTCTATATCGGCGTATTTTATATCTTTCGGTTTATTTTCCTGAACAATTTCAATCCTCTTAATACTTAACCTCGATTGGTCGATATTGTAAAAAATATCCAAACCTGAAACGTAATCGGTAAAAAATTTTAAAGGCACATAAACTTTTAACCCGTCCGCGTAAACCGGACTCGATAAACGTACAGGCACGCCGTTAATATACGCCATGGACGAATCAATATAAAACTTTACGTCGTTCCGCTCTTCGCCTGTCGTTACGAATCTTATTATATTTACATCGCCTGTAATAATAAGATCATAAATCTCGGCGAGCTCGGTCATATTGATATAAGGTGAATTATGATAAAATAATTGATTATAACTCATCCTTCGCCGTATATTGCCGTCAATCGTCGTGATTTCATATGTATACCGCGCGGAATTAACGTTGTCATGCCAAAACAAATTTACAAAAAATAACCCCACTGTCAACAGCAGTAATATTACGAAAGTAATTACAAGCACAATGAATCGGTTGAACAATATTTTGATGGCTCTTATGCGCTGCTGTTTTTTATAATATTTTCTTTTTGCCTGTTGTTTACGCCGCGTTTCCAATAATCGCGGGTCGATACGTTTCGCCGTCGAACCTTTTAGCGGCGTCTTTCTTATTTGCTTCTTTTTCTTTTTTTTCTGCGGCGGACGTTTTTTAGGCGGAGGTTTTCTCGCCGGCGGGCGTTTATTCATAATAATTTTATAAACCTTTCACCTGCGTAATTTAAAAATTCATACATTGCCCCGCAATATTTGTATTCGCCGTCCTGTGTGTATCTTCTGCAACCGCCGCGGCATATTATATACCATTTGCAGGATTTGCATTTCGGGGAATGAATACATGATTGCTTGATAAATGTCTGCGCGGTTTCACTTTCGAATATCTCTTTGAATGAGTGTTCGTTGATATTTCCGATCTTATATTCGTCAAGCACGTAAAAATCGCACGGATAAACGCTGCCGTCGGATTCAATCACGAATTGAATCCCGCACATACCGGTCATTCCGCAGCTCTCGGGATTGCGTCCCGCGAAAATGTTCAACAAATTGTCGAAATAGCGTATGCTTACATCATCATTATACCACAAATCAAATAATGTTTTCAAAAAGTATAAATAATTCTGCGGGGTTAATAATTCGTCCGAACCAAGGCAAGGAATAAACTGTAAGTATTTCCAGTTTTGGTTTTTGTAAAAGCGGTAAATTTTCGCGATATTCCGTGCCGTATCGTTGTTTACTACCGTCAGAATATTGAATTGTACATCATGTTTTTTTAATATCGATGCCGCTTTCACGACCTTATTAAACGTTCCGCAGCGGTTCTTGTCGTGCAAATCTTTCGTGCCGTCGAGCGATAAACCCACTAAAAAATTATTTTCTTGGAAAAATTCCGCCCATTCTTCGTCGATATTGATTCCGTTTGTTTGAATAGTGTAACCGGCGTTACGGCTGTAACACAATTCAATCAATCTCCTATAGAAATCAATACCTGCGAGCGTGGGTTCGCCGCCTTGAAACGCGAACGTAACGTTATCTCTGCCCGTATCAAACGCCTTCCGCACAATTGTTTCCAGCGTGGAAATATCCATTATGCCATGATCTTTCGTCGTATGGTAAAAACAATATTTGCAATTTATATTGCATAAACTTGAGACGGGTTTGATAAGCATCGATAAAGCAGGCATTTTTTACCTCACAATTTTCGGTTATTTAATAATTGTTTGGCGTTCCATCTGAGTATCGGGTCGCTGCAACGTTTCAATTCATCGTGAAGTTTTAAACGCATATCCGAAATTATCTGCGCCTTTGTGCTATCATAAATTAAGTTTGTAAGTTCATGCGGGTCGGATTGTAAATCGTAAAACTCGTCCATGTCGGTCAAGTTCCAGACGTATTTGTAGTTCGCGTTGCAAATCATGCGCGAGCAATACAAGCCGAATTGCTGACCGTTGTAAGTTGACACGGCATAGGTTCGACCATCGGTATTTAAACCGTTAATAAGTTCGTTCGAGATGTCTGCCCCTTGGAAATCCGAAGGGATCTCAAGGTTCAAAAGCGAAAGTAAAGTCGGCGCGACATCAAGGCAGTTATGCACGTAACCTGTATAGCGGTTCGGTTTTATATGTCCGTCCCAGCGAATCGCGAGCGGAACGCGGCAGATGTCTTCGTACATGTTGCAATGCTTGTCGACGAGACGGTGTCCGCCGCCTAAATCGCCGTGATCGGTCGTGTAGATGATTATCGTGTTTTCGATTTCGTCCGTTTCCTCGAGCTTGTCCAAAATTCTTCCTACCGCGTCGTCATACTGCGAAACGATTCCGTAATAATTGGCGGTCGTATGTTTCCATTCGTCCCAGCCGCGGTTTTCGAGCTCCCAGTTGATGAGCTGCTGCTTTTGTATGTACGGCTTGTTTTCGAACGTTTCGCCGAAACTGCCCCACATCGGTATTTCGTCGGGGTCGTACATCGTGTCGAACGGCGCGGACGGTCTGCATGGCAGATGCGGTTCCGGGCTGTCTATGTGGATATACCACGGCTTGTCAAGTTTTGACAGCGCTTCAATGCGCTCGATTGCGAATTTCGCCGTCAAATGCGTGTAGGAATCCTCCAACGGTACCGGATTACTCTCGCCGAAATAACCGTTCTCGTATTGGATGTTAGGATGTTTTTCCGCGATGATTTTGTTGATGTCGTGCCGCCCGACGAACGAATCGAAGCCGTATTGAAGCGGGGATTTGCCGCTGTCCGCTTCCCACAACCCGACATAAGCCGTATTGTAGCCGGTGTCTTTTATCGCTCGAGTCCACAGATAGCCGTCGGACGGCGTATCGCATATCGGAAACACGATGTGCGGATTCCACAATCCGCCGTATGCTTCGGGGCGTTTGCCCGTAAACAACGCCTGTCTGGCGGGTGTGCAAACGGGAATAGGGGTATATGCTTTCTCGAAGTATACCCCATTATCTGCGATGCGTTCCAAATTCGGCGTCTTCACAGGATACATTCCGCTCATCGAGAGGCAGTCGTATCTCTGCTGATCGTACATTATGAATAGGATATTGGGTTTATCTCTCATAATGTCTTTAAATAATCTATGCAGCGTCTGACTTCGCTGATACCGTCAGGATTCAGTGTTTCGCTTTCGACAACCATCACGATTCCGAGTTCGTTGCATTTAGCTATAACGTCTATAATCGGAGCCATGCCTTCGCCGAGCGCGAATCCTTCGCCTTTATCGTCGCCGTCTTTTAAGTGGATAACTTTGACGCGGTGTTTCAATCTTTCGAGCGTTTCGACGGGATCGAGTTTCGCGTTGTAAACCCAGTAGGTGTCGATTTCGAACAATATGTTCGTACGTTCTTCAAGTTCTTTATGGATATACAAACCGTCGTTATTCGGATGAAATTCGTGCGAATGGTTGTGATAGTGCATCAGCATCCCTGCCGCTTCGACTTTCGGCTGATATTCGTTGATAAAATCGATGAAAGCGTCAAGTTTTTCTTTTGTGCTTAAGTCCGCTCCGGGGATTATTAGGTTTGAGTTCCCTATCGTTTTGTGATATTTTATTGTCGCGTCTAAATTTTCGATTTGCTGCCAGCCGATATGCGTACCGTATACTGATAAGTTGTATTTATCCAGCATACTTTTTATTTCTTCGGCGGTATAATCCGCGAATCCCGCAAATTGAACAAAAGAATAACCCATTGCCGCTACCTCGGAAAGTGCATAATCCATTTGATTTTCAGTAATATCCCTGACGCTGTACATTTGAAGTCCGTAGTTCATTTTAATTACCCTCACTTTTTAATAATAATTTAAATTTATTATAACGCATAATCATGTATTTTTCAAGTATTTTATTGGAATTAATTTTATGAAATATACATTCCCCGCAATATTTGAACCGGATTATGAACTATCTGTAAATTTAATAAACCCTATTGACAATAAGTACTCTATCTGCTATAATATAATAGCACAAAAAAGAAGTTGAACATTAATCCGTTCCACCTTACGGTTACTAATACCGCTTAGGTTAATAACTTTCCGACAGAAATTTTTTTCTGTTATATTTGTTATGCGGAGTATAATTTTAATTAAAAATTTACCGCATTTTTTATTTTATATGGAGGTGCTTTTCAATCAAAAACAGCAATTCTAAGGAGTATATGATCAATGACGAAATTGATTTTGCTCCGAATAAAATTGTTCGTGTCGTCGGTGAAAACAGCGAGCAAATCGGACTTTTATCGCTTAATGCCGCTTTAAATAATGCTTATGATAAAGGTTTAGACCTTGTACTTATCGCGCCGCAAGCCGAGCCGCCGGTCTGCCGCATGATGGATTACGGCAAATTCCGTTTTGAACGCGATAAAAAAGACAGGGAAGCCCGCAAAAAACAGCAAGTCATCGAAATTAAGGAGATCCAGATCACGTGCCTTATCGACACAAACGATTTAAACACTAAAATTAACCACGCCCGCCGCTTTTTAACGGACGGCGATAAAGTAAAAGTTGTGGTTAAATTTAAAGGCAGACAGATGAACCACCTTGAAATGGGGTATGAATTACTCGCCAGATTCGAGTCGGCTTGCGCCGATTTGGGAAACATGGAGAAGAAACCCGTTATGGAAGGCCGGTCCATGATCATATTCATTGCGCCAATCAAACAGCAAAATGCTGCGCAACAATCAGCTGTAAAACAATAAGGAGATATAAAAATTATGAGTAAAGTTAAAACACATAAAGCGACCGCGAAAAGATTCACGGTCACCAAAAGCGGAAAAGTAAAACTTTCGCACCAATACCGCCGTCATAAACTCGGATTGAAATCCGCGAAACGCAAAAGACAGCTTAGAAATGCGGCTTACCTCAGTGAGGCTATGGCGCCGACAGTTAAAATACTAATTCCATACAAATAAAAAACCGAACATCAGGAGGATAATATAAAATGGCAAGAGTTAAGGGTGCATTAATGACCCGCAAAAGAAGAAAACGCGTATTAAAACTAGCGAAAGGATACTGGGGCGCAAAGAGCAAACATTTTAAGATGGCGAAACAAGCCGTCATGAAAAGCGGCAACTATGCTTTTGTAGGCAGAAAACAAAAGAAAAGAGATTTCCGTTCGCTTTGGATCACGAGAATTTCCGCTCAGGCAAAATTAAACGGTATAAATTATTCGCGTTTTATGCACGGACTCAAATTGGCGGGAATCAATTTAAATAGAAAAATGCTCGCAGAATTGGCAGTATCGGATAAAGATGCTTTTAACGCTATTGCGGAAAAGGCAAAAGCTGCGTTATAAAATGCGTTATTTATATTAACCCGAGAGTGACTCGGGTTTTTATGTTATGGGAAGTGTATAAATTAATATGGATGACATAATAACCAGCCGCGCAAATCCTTTGATTTGCGAAATCGCTAAGCTGAGCGATAAAAAATATCGCGACGAAGAAAAATTATTTATTTTCGAGGGGAAAAAACTACTCGAAGAAGCAATCACATCCGATTTAGAAATAAAATATATATTTTATACTGAGGATAATTGTGATTTTTTTGATAACAAACTATTGAATATCTGTAAAAAAATCGTTTCGGACGGCGTTTATGCCAAAATTACAGAAGAAAAAGTTCCGCAAGGTATATTATGCGTTGCGAAATATCTTGACAATTTCCATAAAAACGTTAAAATATATAGTAATAATTATTCAAAGATTTTCATGTTATCATCCATAAGAGACCCCGGTAATTTGGGAACGATCATCAGAACCGCCTGCGCGTTCGGAATCGACAAACTGATACTGAGCGATGACTGCGCCGATATTTACAACTCTAAAACGATCCGCGCTTCAATGGGCGCGCTGTTCCGTCAGAAAATCGTTATCTGCGAAGATATAATTGATACAATAAAAATATTAAAAAGCAAGTATAAGATTTACGCTGCCGTTTTAGAAAACGCAGAAGATATTAGAAATATTAAATTAACAGACAATACCTGTTTCATTCTGGGAAATGAAGGACACGGGCTTTCGGATGAGATGGTCAATATCTGCGATCATAAAATTACAATACCTATGGTTGACGGGACGGAATCGCTGAACGTTTCCGCCGCAGCGGCCGTATTGATGTGGGAGGTTTATAAAGAATGCTGAACAAAAACGATATTTATTGGATGTGGATAAGTCTTGCGTGCGCGGCTGGCAGTAATTCCGGCGATGTTCTGATCGATAATTTCGGTTATGATTCCGAAGCGATATTCAACGCCGATAAGCATGATTTCTCCGATTTAGATTTAAAACCGGAAACTGTTCGCGCCCTGCTCGATAAAGATTTGGCGCAGACAAAGGAAATTTATGATTACTGCAAACAAAATAACATCGGGATTTTGACGCCGGCGAGTGAAAAATATCCCAACCGTCTGAAAGAAATACGCACTCGTCCGCTCGTTTTGTATTACAAGGGCAGACTTCCCTCTCCCGATATCGAAAGCAACGTCTGTATCGCCGCCGTCGGCACGCGCCGCATGAGCGAATACGGCAAACGTTCCGCTTACACTATTTCTTACGATTTGGCGAGAGGCGGCGCGATAGTTGTCAGCGGAATGGCGCTCGGCGTTGATGGCGTTTGCCATCGAGGCGCGCTGGACGCGGGAGGTTATACGATTGCGGTACTCGGCTGCGGTATAGACCGCGCATATCCTCCCGAACATAAGCTTTTGATGGATGAAATAATCCACCGCGGACTTGTTATTACCGAGTACAGACCTTTCACTCCGCCGATAGGCGAACACTTTCCGGTGCGGAACCGAATCATCAGCGGATTATCGCAAGGCACGCTGATCATTGA
>WREN01000028.1 GCA_009779295.1 Oscillospiraceae bacterium
GCTCGACGGAATTGCCCGCCGACATACACGCGATAAAACGGTAACCGCGTAGAGCGCATACGATCGCAAGCCCGATTCCGGTATTGCCGCTCGTCAGTTCTATGACGGGCTGCCCCTTTTTCAATGCCCCGGATTCTTCCGCCGCGTCGATCATAGCTTTAGCGATGCGGTCTTTCTTCGACGACCCGGGATTTAAATATTCCAGTTTGGCGTAGATATTTCCTTTAACGCCGTATTCACTCACGATACGAGAAAGTCTGACGAGTTTAGTCTGTCCTATCGCTTCGTCTATGCTGTTTAATATTTCTGCCATTAAGTTATCACCTCTAATTATAAATTATACCACAAAAATTTACAACAAGTCAAGGTTTATATTGCAATAATAAAAAATATATGGTATAATATTAATAACATTTAAAAATCAAGGGAGAGATATAAAAATGAAAGAACTAAAGAAAAATTGCATGTGGTCGCTTGTGGTTCCGACGAGCATGGGAATCCGCATAACGCCGCCGAACGGGCAGCCTGTCCAAGCGGGCAATATGTTTTTCATGCAGGCGACAAGCGCCGAATCTAATGTCGCAAGCATAGCGTCATATTTGGGATTGCCGGTAAAAATACTCACAACTTTTGTAAAAGACAGCCCTATCGCGCAGTTTATCAAGCAGGATTTACGCGCGCGCAATATAACATACGAAGGCAAAGAAGTAGATCAGGGCGGGCCGTGGGGCTACCGCCATCAATTCAACATCGCCGACAGCGGTTTCGGCACGCGCGGCCCGAGGGTTCACAATGACCGCGCCGGCGAAGTCGGGCGGACTTTGAATATTAACGATTTCGACCTTGAGCGGATATTCGGGCAGGAAGGCGTTCAAATTTTGCATTTGTCAGGTCTGATAGGCGCGTTATCGCCTGAAACGGGTATCTTCTGTCTTGAACTCGCTCGCGCCGCGAAGAAATACGGGACGTTGATTTCGTTCGATTTGAATTACCGTGAGAGTTTCTGGAAGGGAAGAGAAAAAGAACTCGGCGGAATCTTCTCTGAAATCGCAGGCGTAGCCGATATACTCGCGGGAAATGAGGAAGATTTCCAGCTCTGCCTGAACATCAAAGGACCGGAAGCCGGCGGTAAAGATTTGGCGTCGAAAATCGAAAGTTTCAAGCAGATGATATACAATGTCAAAGAAAAATATCCGAACGCTTCCACGTTCGCGAATACGCTCAGGCAGGTTGTCAGCGTAAGCGAACACTTGTGGGGCGCGATCATGCTCGAAGGCGATAATTGGTATATTGCGGATTCGCGCCCGATAAACGTTCTCGACCGTGTAGGCGGCGGCGACGGATTCGTCGGCGGCTTGCTATACGCTATTCTCAAAGGCTGGGAGCCCGAAAAATGCCTGCAATTCGGTTGGGCAAGCGGCGCGTTGGCGGTGACTTTCCTTACTGATTACGCGCAGCCCGCCGACGAAGACATGATTTGGAATATCTGGGGCGGAAACGCTCGTGTGAAAAGGTAAAAAGATGACAAAATTACAATTATTTTATAATAAAGTACCGGACGCGCCGTTTTATCAGACCGAATTTGGTTATTACTGCATGGAAAAGTGGATCGCGGAGGGGCATTTGACCCGCGAGACGAATTTAGCGGAACTATTTGGGTTCGACCCAAACGAATTTCATTATCTGGGAAATTTGGGAGGCTGCGAAGCGCCGTTTGTACCGCCGTTTGAAGTGAAAGTCCTTGAAGACCGCGGCGAACATGAATTGGTGCAGGATTCCGCCGGACGTTCCGTGCTGTACTTCAAGAACCGCCGGAGCGGATTCATGCCGGAATATGTTGACCATCCGGTCAAGGACATGGCGACATGGAAAGAAAAATGCGCTTGGCGGCTTGATCCGAAAACCCCCGAACGTTTGAAAAATCTCGAAAACCACGCGATTGCGGCGGTTAATGCGCAGGCGCAGGGGAAATTTATCAACACATATCTCGTCGGAGGTTACATGTATTTGCGGAGTTTGTTCGGGCCGCTCGAACTGCTCTACATGTTCTACGATGATCCGGCTTTGATTCATACTTGCATGGAAGCATGGTATGAAATCATGAATTCGGGGCTTCAAATATACCGTCAATATGTTGAACTCGACCAGATTTTGTTCGATGAGGACATTTGTTATAAGACGGGTTCGCTCATTTCAGATGATATGATTTGCGAATTTTTAGTTCCGTATTATACAAAACTGATAGATAATGTCAAAAAAGGGCAAAACAGGAAATTGAATCTGTATTGCGCGACCGATGGTTATATTGAAGCCGTGATTCCACGTTACATGAGCATGGGGTTTAATTATTTCGCGCCGTGCGAAGTCGCGGCAGACTGCGACGTCGTCGGAATCGGCAAAAAATATCCTGATATTCTGCTCAGCGGCGGCATCGACAAACGCGTTCTCGCGCAGGGCAGGGACGCAATCGACCGCATGTGCGGTTATATTTTCCCGGCTATGCGCAAACGCGGCGGATATTTTCCGACGTGCGACCACGGCGTACCGGAGGAAGTCAGCTTTGAAAACTATGTGTATTACCGGCAGAAATGCCTTGAGTATTCAAAATGAAACGTAAAATATTAATAGACCCGTATTTCGAAAAGCAGCCGCCGCTCGCGTTTTTAGAAGAACTCAAACAGCCGATTCATACGGGGAAGCCGGCGTATTTTAACAAAAACGAAATAAATGGTTTATACCTGCGCAGCTTCCCGAATGAACCGCTGCTCGAAACAATTTACAAAGATTTCAATTTGTTTTTGAAAGTTTACGAAATCGCAGGGAACAATTACCCGATTGATATCGTTTATGCGGAAACCGAATGTTTCGAAGCGTATGAATTGAATATCGAATCGGATAAAATTACGATAAAAGCCGGCGATACCGAAGGTATCCGCCGGGCGTTAATATGGCTGGAAGATGAAATCCGCTGCCGCGAAGGAGCTTTTTTATACACGGGAACAGTGAAACGTAAACCGTTTGTTCGCGCCCGTATAACCCGCTGCTTTTTCAGCCCTATCAACCGTCCTCCGAAATACGGCGACGAACTTTCCGACGAAATCGACTACTATCCCGAAGAATATTTGAACCGATTAATGCACGACGGCGCGAACGGCGTATGGATTTATACGCGTTTTTCGGATATTTTACCGTCGTCAATCATCGCGGAACACGGCGTCGGATATAAAAAACGTATCGAAAAATTGAATAAAGTTATCGAAAAATGTGCGAATTACGGCATAAAAGTGTACGTTTTTGCGATAGAACCGGTCGCTTTTAACGCTGAAATGGCACAAAAATATCCTGAAATTGCGGGAACTTCTGTCGGTTACGGTAAAACTTTTTGTACTTTTACCGAAAAAGGGCGCGCGTTTTGCGAAGAATCGACCGCTAAAATGTTTGAATTGTGCCCGGATTTGGGCGGATATATCAGCATCACGTTCGGCGAACGCGCAACGAATTGCGCATCAACGTACCCCACCAACACTTGCCCAAATTGCGGCGGGAAACACGCCGGCGAAGTTTTAGCAAATGCCGTCGAAGCCTTGAAATCCGGTATGCGGAAAGTCAAGCCCGGAGCGGATTTCATAAGCTGGACATACGGTCACAGGCTTTGGAACTTCGATGACATCCGCGAATATGTTGACCTCGCGCCGGACGATGTAATGTTAATGCAAAATTTCGACGACATGTGCTACGAGGAACAGCTCGGTGTAATGCGTCAGGGAGTCGATTATTGGCTGTCGTATGCGGGAGCGTCGGAGCTTTTTGAAATCACGGCGGAGCAGGCGCAAAAGAGCGGCAAGCATATGTTCGCGAAGATGCAGTTGTGCTGTTCGCACGAAATCGCGACCGTTCCGTACATCCCCGTCCCGGGAATTCTTTACAATAAATACAAAATTGCCCGGAAATGGAACGTCGAAGGTATCATGCAGTGCTGGTATTTCGGGAATTACCCTTCGCTCATGAGTAAGGCCGCCGGGGAATTGTCGTTTATCGGTGAGTTTGATGACGAGCAAGTTTTTCTGAAACGGCTTGCGGGTATCTATTGGGGCGAATCCCGTGCCGAAACGATTGTGAAAGCGTGGAAATGTTTCGAAGCATCGTACCGTCAATACCCGTTGAACGTGATGTTCAGCTATTACGGGCCGATGGCAGACGGTCCGGTGTGGGAATTGCAATTGATGCCGAAGAATTTTTCCTTGCCGCGAACGTGGCAGACATTGGATCCGCCAGACGGCGACCGAATCGGCGAAGCATTGCTCAACGGTCATTCACTGTATGAAGCGTGGCAATTAGTTGAAAAAATGTGTGATGATTGGCGAAAAGGCTTGGAAATCTTAAATATACAACCGCAATCTCCCGACGAAACCGAACAGTTATCATTAATCAACGCACTTAATATTATGTTACACAGCGGTCGGAACATATTAAAGTTTTATCAACTGCGCGATAATCTTGGTTGCGGAAATGGCGATTCTATTTCCATTTTGAGCGAAATGCGCGCAATAGCGCGTATGGAAATCGAAAACAGTAGAAAATTATCAGCGTTATGCGAAGCCGACGGCAGGCTCGGTTACCATTCGGAAGGCGAAGGATACAAATACTTTCCCGAAAAGTTGCACCATCGTATAGAACAGCTTGAAACGTTGCTTGAAACAGAATTTGTGGAAGTCGAAAAACGAATTGAAGATGGCTTGTCTCTGCTGGAGTATTACGACGGAATCGAGTCGGACGCGGGAAAATCGTATAATATGTCGTCAGGAGAATGGGAGCCGATTGGCAACAATTCAAAATTCAAAGCCGCGTATTCAAACAATAAATTAACTTTTGAATTTTTCAGCGAAAGCATAGTTAATTTTACATTGTGTCCGGAATACAGATTACTATATCCTGATGCGACCGTGGTTATCGACAGGAACGGCAAAGTAGAACTTGGATATAATTCGTTCATGTACTATTCATTATTCGGCGAACGGGCGGAAAAGGAATTGGCGCGTTATACAGTTATAGCCCTGCCGTGCGACGGTACGCATCTCATCGTTGAGGTGAGCGGCGTACAAATCCGCCCGATGAAAATGAAAATCCTCGCCGGTTCAGAATCGTGGTGCGTCGGCGACAATAAAATCATCACGCTCGGCAAGTCCGATGTTTCGCCTGAAGATTACGGATGGCTGCTGCCGTGAGAATCCCCCCGGCACTTCGTGCCACCCCCCTTTAGCAAGGGGGGCGAGATAATTTCCGCTCCCTCTTGTCCCCCTTGCAATCGCCAACTTATTGGCGTTGGATACGGCGTAGCCAACGGCTGAGCCGAGGGGGATTCCAAAACAAAGAAAATTTTATCCACCAAATAAAAATAATAAATTAAAGGAGTATATTAAAAATGCGCACTAAAAAAACATTGATGGTTTTAATAGCAATCATTTTGTTATCCGGCATGTTTATTCTTAACGTATCCGCGGCTGACGCGTATACGATTCCCGGTGCAAACAACGCTCCCGTAATTGACGGCAAACTTGACGACTCATATATGAAACTCCATGATTTTTACGATTGTGAAAATTATAAAACCATAGGCGACGACGACAAGTCAATCAAAGGCTCAGTTTACGCGACATATGACGCAAACAACTTATATGTTTTCATAATAGCCGATACCCCGGTAAACGACGCGTATTACGACGACGCTCTCAGCATGGGCGAATTTGTTTGCGCGTACATAGCCATATTGGGTACCGCTCCGGGCGGCGGCTACACAGACGACAGCCGTTTTGAAATCGGTATAGCGATAGGAAACGACGGCAGACAAATGTGGAAAACATGTTCGCCGGGTAATATCCGCGACAGTATCGCTGAAAAAGCTGTGTTCAGTGAAGCTCCGTTTACATACTTTGTAGTTCGCGACGAAGCCGCTAAAAAGAATTATTATGAATTCGCAGTACCGTGGACATTCGTTGACAGATCGGGTACATTCATATATAAAGAAGGCTCGCAGATAACTTTTAACTGCCTTGTTAACGTTCACGTTCGTGAAGAATATTTATCAAGCGGACAACCCCATTTTTATGAATACGGCGGAGGGATATGGAACGGCGGCTACGAAGACGGCGGAATCATCACTCTCGGCGCGTATCCTCCAATAGTAGTTGAAGAAATAGTAGAAGAACTTCCGGACATAGCTGACGTAGTAACAGTAACACCTACAGTTCCGCCGATATCTCCTCAGACTTCCGATACGATTGCATTATTTGTTATTTTGGCAATCGCAGCACTATCATTTATTGCAGCAAAAAAAAGAAAAGCGTAAACAATATTAATTTTGGTGGGTTTAATTTATAAAGAATAGCTGAGGAAAATCAGCTGTTCTTTTTTGTCATCAACTGTCGGTTGATAATCGTGTTAATAGATAAACTACGCTTATGTTGACTTTTTTGTTTTCATCTTTTATAATTTAATTATGAAAGGCGGTTAAAAAATATGATAGATAAAATTAAAGTCGGAAAAAGGATCATCGCGCTGCGCAAGGAGTATGGATATTCTCAGAGCGATTTCGCGGATAAACTAAACGTCACACCGCAAGCCGTTTCGAAATGGGAAACAGGATTGGCGTTGCCGGATATAGAAATCTTGTTGATTATATCAATGCTGTTCAAAATTACTATCAACGAAATCCTCGAAGGAAAGAACATCCTGTATAAAATCGCGAACCGCCCGTTTAGGATGGACGGAATCGCTTATTTTGAAGAGGAACGCGATTATAATTTAGAATGGGCGAAAAGGTTGATAGATGACAGTTGTATAAAAAGAAGTTGGGATGGAAAGAAAAACAATCCGCATGAAACCCTTAAAAACATTGCAAAACGAATCGTCGAACACGGCGGGCTTATTTTAGAACTTGGCGCGGGACCGGGCGGCGGTTTGATGCCGTCGGTGCTGTTTGAAAAACATGACGCACAGCTAATCATAAGCGATCTTTCGCCGACCGTCGTCAGCGAATGGAAGAAAGTATTCGATAACGAATTTTTTCCTCCGAACATCTATTACGCAGCGCTGGATAATTGTAATCTGCCGTTTGAGGATAACAGCCTCGACGTTATTTCGATCGGCGGTTTCGGCAATACTGAAGGCGATAAATTCAAAGCCATCAAGGAAATCTACAGAGTTCTCAAACCCGGCGGGTTATATGTAGCGACCGACGGTTTCATAACGCAGGAGAATTTTAAAAAGTTTTCCGAAGAATTTCAGAAAATTATGATGGAAAAAATCGCATGGATATTTGAGGATTACTATGAGGCGACTGTTGTTGCGGGATTCAAAAAGATCGACAACATCGTGATGGGCGAAGGTACTACCGCAGGCGACAAAAGCACGATTGCGGATTTGGCTCATGAACATGGTCTCGAGCTTACGCTCACTTGGTATTCGCGATACTGCATAAAATAAAAATCAATTGTTCTTTCTGTACGCTTCCTCGTAGAAATAAATCTGGCTGTCGAGCGACGGACTGTCCGTGATGAGATATTCGTAATCGCCGTTTGAACATAGTATACTTGATTTAACGTTGTCGCGCAGAATGATTTTTGTCATGTTCCGGATTTCTTCCGCGATGATTTTATCAAAAACCGGCATCCAAATTTCAACGCGCCGAGTTGTATTGCGGGTCATAAGGTCGGCGGAACCTATGTACACCCTATCCCCAAATATACCAATCCGCGAATGTTCAAGAAAACGCCCGACAATACTGCGCACGGTGATATTGTCGGTCACGCCTACGATTCCCGGCAGCAGACAGCATATCCCGCGTATCAGCAAATCTATCTTCACGCCTGCTTGCGACGCTTTCACAAGTTCGTCGATTATGTTCTTATCAGTCAGGCCGTTCATCTTCATGCAGATATAACCGTCCGCGCCCAATTCCGTTTCGCGGCGGATTTCCTCTATCACGCGCGGTTTCAGACCCGAAGGCGCGACCAACAGCGCGTTGTAATCGTCGTGGTGCGCCATGCCGAGCGTTATATTATTGAAAAAATTCACAGCGTCCTCGCAAATTATCGGATTCGTGGTAATAATTCCCAAATCCGTGTACAGCAACGCGGTTTTCTCGTTGTAATTGCCCGTCGCTATATGCACGAGATGATAAACTTTTTCGTCCTTCCGGCTGACAATCAGCGTTATCTTCGAGTGAACTTTTAATCCGTCGATACCGTAAATCACGCGGCAGCCGGCGTTTTCAAGCCGGCGCGACCAGTCGATGTTGTTCGATTCATCGAAACGAGCTTTCAATTCAACGACAACGGTCACTTCGCGCCCGTTTTCCGCGGCGGCGCACAACAAACGGATAACTTCGGAATTTGCGCTTAACCGGTAAAGCGTTATTTTTATACTGACGGTGTTGGGGTCATACGCGGCTTCTTCAAGCATTTTTAGATATGGTTTCATGCTGTAATAAGGGTAAGACAACAAGATATCGCACTCCTTCGCAATATCTGAAATAGATCCGGTTTGCAAACTCTTATCCTGTCGCGGAGTTAGCGGATTATACAACAATTCGCCGTTGCGCGGAATATTACCTTCAAGCGAATAGACATACGACATATCGAGCGGCGCCGTTGAAGTATAGCATTGGTTTTCCGATAGCCCTGCCCGTTCCATGAAGAATTTAATAAGTTTTAAATTCTTCGGATATGATCCGGAATAAATTTCCATTCTGACGGGAGCTAATTTTTCACGGCGCTTGATGATAATATTGACGTAATCGCGGTAATCAATATCCTCGTCGGAGAAGTTATCCGCGACCTCAACGTCCGCGTTGCGCGTGATTTTCACGATAGCGCGCGCGGTTATCGTGTACTGCTTGTAAATCGTTCCGGCGTATTTCAACAGAATATCCTCTGTAAGAATGTAGGTAAGGGTATCCAGATACAAAATCCGGCCGAACATCGGCGGAACCGGAATTATGCCGTAATACGGTTTGTCGTTGTTTTTGAGCGCGAGCAAAATGTAGAACCGTTTGTTTTCGAGGTGCGGGAACAGATGTTTTGTATCGATAATCTGCGGCGAAAGTAACGGCAGCATTTCGCGTTTGAAATATTGCTTGACGAATTTCGATTGACTTTCATTCAAGTCTTTAATTTTCAACTGTTTGATATTGTATTCAGCCAAATCTTTAATTACAGCGCGGTAATAAGCGTCGCGCTGCGCGTAGAGCGGGCGCGCCGCTTCATAAATGGCATTCAATTGTTCGCTTGCCGTCATGCCGGTTTTATCGTCGGGAAGATTGCCGCCGAGGATACGGTCGTGCATTGAACCGGCGCGCACCATGAAGAATTCATCCAAGTTCGAAGTGAAAATCGACAGGAATTTATACCGCTCGAATATCGGCACGGACGACGAAGCGGCTTGTTCAAGTACGCGCTTATTGAATTTCAACCATGACAACTCACGGTTTATAAAATAACTCACAAAACCACCTGCTTGATTTTACTTAAAATGTAACCTTCGCGCAATCCCGATTTGGCGATAACGACGTTTTGCGTACCCATTAATTTAAGCAGCCTGCACAACGCGCAAAGCCCGGGAAGCACCGTGTGGATCCGGTCGGGAATCACACGCACGATCGTTTCAATATCATAATTTTTCATGATCTGTTTCATTTCGTTATATTTCATATAATACGCGTTATCGCTTGAACCCACGGCGATATTATAGAATTCGGCATGCAGTTTTCCGATGGCCCTTGCCGTACCGCCGACAAGATAAACAGTGTCTCCGTAATTGGAAAACCAATTGATATCGGACGTTTTTTTGTTGATATATTTTTTGATTTTAACGAATTCATTTCCGGATGGAAAAATTTCGCCGACAAATTTTCTAAACAGGGAAAGGCTTCCGAAATTCAAACTCAGCGCGCGCACGGCAAGTCCGTCAACAAATCCGATTATCTCAGTACTTCCGCCGCCCATATCGATCATAATTCCCGAACGCAGTTTTTCGCCCGTCAATCCGTATTTCAATCCCTCGAAACTCAACAACGCTTCATTTTCGCCGCTGATAAGTTCGATTTCGATACCTGAGCGATCTTTTACGATGCTTATGATTTCTTCGCGGTTTTCGACGACGCGCAAACTCGCCGTCGCAATGAAATAGATGTTTTTAGTTTTTACGTTTTCGGCGAGGGTTCGATATTCAACGAGCGTGTCGATAAGTTTGAATATGCCGTCGTCGTTCATGATGTGTTTGATGTTGTAGTTCAACAGTCCGAGCGTTTTTGATTCGCTGAGGATTAAATGACATTCCACGCCTTCGATGTCATAAACATTCATTTTAACCGTGTTCGACCCGATGTCAACAACAGCGTTTCTCATAAAATTTTCTCCTAATAAATGATTTTATTTATATTATATCACAGTTTTGTGTAATATTACAATGCTTTTACATATATTTTACAAAAAACCTCCGATATTTTAATTATCGGAGATATTATTTTTAGATTTTTTAAAATATCCCTGCACAAATATAATCAGCGGCACAATCGTAATCGCTACGAAACCTTCCGCGAATCCGTTGTTGTACAGATTCATTCCGCCGTTGAGATGTCCGATAAAAATCGCTACCGAATTGTGGAAGAACCCAACGATAATTCCGCAAATCCAACCGTGTTTGGTACAGACCGGAGCGAGTCCCAATGAAAAAAGAATCGATAACGCGTTTCCGGAAGCGGTCAAATCCAAATGATTAAAATGAGCCGCAAGTATGCTGCCGAACATAATCGGGAGACAATTCGTCGGATTCTTTCCGGCCGCGGCAAACCCCGTCACCGTCAATATCCCGCCGAGTATCGGACCGTTAATCGGAATATTTAGGATCAGAATGACGGTAGTCATCGCCACGCACATGATTCCGATATTTATGTAACAAGTGTTTCCGTACTTGATAAGGTAATCGCTGTTGTTAATATCTCTTTCATTAACAAGCTGCATAAACTTTTTTAACGCGTTTACGGGCTTATCTTTTAAAAGTCCGTAAACAATCAAAGCCGTTCCCAAAACATAAGCGAAAACGGCAAGAAATAAAGTGTGCGAAGTGTCCCAAAAATGTTCGGGCAAGACTTCTATGCCCATGCTCCGCAAAGCCCCGACAAAGAATGTTGAGATGAATCCTCCGGCAATTCCGCCGTTATACAGGCAATAGCCTTGGTGCATCCGTTTTGCGCTTTCCGCGATGATAGGAAAAATAAAACCGATAAAAACCCCGGCTGCATATGCCGCGATTATGTTTAGCGGGTTGAACCCTTCATTGAGAAAAGCTACCTCACTTACAATCGGTGCTATCGTTCCGCTGAACAATGCCGTGGTAGATACTTCCGAAAATTTTATTTTTTTGACTTTCGTGTATATCCAAACACCCAGTACGATCGGAGCCGTGTTGAAAAGGTTTTTGCCGAACAGTGAAAACCCTATGGTTATAAAAATCGCCGCTAAAACGATACCCCTGGACGCAGTTTTACTGCGGATAAGCAATATTAACCCAAGCAAACCCTGAATCGCGGCGTTTAACAATGTGGCGCCGATTCCCGCCAAAGCGACATAGTCCGTTACCAATACGCTTCTTGAAATGTTGATTTTAATATAATTGCTGAATATTTGCGTCGGCGAATCCAAAACGAAAGCCAGCGCTATAAGCGCGACGCAAATCAATAATTCGATATAATAATCGGCAGAGATTAATTTTAATTTACGTATGAGATTCACCGCCTAATATAAATTTTACAACAACCTGATCCCCGCTTCAGCGCATTTCTGCAATGTTTCCTCATCCCAAATGGACGACTGCACTTCGCCGACATGCGCCTTTTCAAGCAGCAGCATACACAGCCGCGACTGCCCGATACCGCCGCCGATCGTCAGCGGCAGCTTGTTATTCAGCAGCATACTGTGATACAAGAGCCCGCGCCGTTTATCCGCTCCGGCAATCGTCAGTTGTTTATCGAGCGAATCCGCGTCAACACGTATGCCCATAGATGAAAGTTCAAGGCTGATGCCGAGAAGTTCATCCCAATAAAGTATATCGCCGTTGAGTTCCCAATCGTCGTAATCGGGAGAACGTCCGTCGTGACGGCCGCCGGATTTTAAATATTTACCGATTTGCGAGATAAATATAGTTCCGTGTTTTTTCGCGAACGCGTGCTCGCGTTCTTTCGGCGTCAGGTCAGGATATAAATCTTCGAGTTCCTGCGATGTGATGAATGTGACCTCTCTTTTTAAATTTATAGTTATCTGCGGAAACGCATGTTTCAAAGTAGTCAGCGTGTTGCTGATTGCTCCGCAAATTGAACGTACTATACCGTATAAAAATTCCAAATTTCTGTTGTCGCGTTCGATTACTATCTCCCAGTCCCATTGATCGACGTAAATGGAATGGATATTATCCATCACTTCGTCGCGACGAATGGCGTTCATGTCCGTGTACAAACCCTCGCCTGCGGCGAACCCGTAATTGTGAAGCGCCACGCGTTTCCATTTGGCGAGCGAATGCACTACATGGGCGATTTTATCCGTGCCGGCGATGTCAAAGCTGACGGGGCGTTCGAATCCGTTCAAGTCGTCATTAAGCCCTTTCCCTGATTCGACGAACAACGGTGCGGAGACACGCCGCAGATTCAGCGCGCCGCTTAATTGATCTTCAAAAACGCGCTTTATTAGTCCGATTGCCTTCTGCGTTTCGTAGATGTTTAGCTTCGATTTATAACTTTCCACGTTTTACGCCCCCTGGAATTTTTCTATTGCCGCGATTTTTGCGCACAGGCATAAAATGTCGATTGCCTGCTGCAAGTTTTTGTTCGAAGGATAAGTTGGCGCTATACGCAGATTGCTGTCGCGCGGATCGTTTCCGTAAGGGAACGTCGCGCCAACTGGAGTCAACGTAACTCCGAGCGCTTTGGTAAGCTCAAACGCGCGTTTTGCGGTTCCGTCGAGAAGATTTAAACTGACGAAATATCCGCCGCGCGGAGCGACCCATTCGCCTATTCCAACCGGAGCAAGCTGCGCTTCAAGTGTGTTCAACACAATATCGAACTTCGGGCGAAGGAATTCCGCGTGCTTTTTCATA
>WREN01000029.1 GCA_009779295.1 Oscillospiraceae bacterium
AGAGTTCCGAGCGGACCTTTTACAGTAACAAGGTTGCCGGCTTCGACTTTAACGTCTACTCCCGCGGGAACAGTTATCGGCTTTCTTCCGATTCTTGACATAATTCCTACTTCCTCCCGTTACCATACAAAGGCGAGAACTTCTCCGCCTATATTTTCTTTTCTGGCTTTTCTATCGGTCATAAGCCCTCTGGACGTAGATATGATCGCGATTCCGAGCCCGTTCAGAACTTTAGGTAGGTCTTCGCAATTGGAATACACCCGCAGTCCCGGCTTGGATACGCGTCTGAGCCCCTGGATAACTTTTTGTTTGCCGATATACTTGAGCGTGATCCTTATCACACCCTGCTTGCCGTCTTCGATCACTTGGTATCCCTTGATATAGCCTTCGCTGATAAGAATATCCGCGATAGCTTTCTTCATATTCGAAGCGGGAATATCAACCGTCTCATGTTTTGCGCTGTTTGCATTTCTGATACGCGTCAGCATATCAGCAATTACGTCTGACATTTGCATATATATCTTTCCTCCTTTGTGCGGTTGCCGATGTTTATATATTTTCGGCTTGGTACCAATGGTTAAAAACACCGCCCGAAGCGCCGGGTGTTTTTCCTGTTGGTTAAGCTATGGAGCTTACTTTAATTTAGAATTGCTGTATTGTATATATTATTCTTTACCATGAAGCCTTGCGAACGCCCGGGATTTCACCTTTATGAGCGAGCTCGCGGAAGCAGATACGGCATACACCGAACTTGCGGAGATAAGCGTGCGGACGTCCGCAAATTTTACATCTGTTATATTCACGGGTGGAAAATTTCTGAGGCTTTTGCTGTTTTAAAACCATTGCTTTTTTTGCCACTTTTGTTAATTCCTCCTCACTGTTCTTATCTTTTATCTTGTGAACGGCGCGCCCATCAACGCGAGCAGTTCGCGCGCTTCTTCGTCGGTCTGCGCCGTGGTCACGAACGATATGTCCATACCGCGTATCTTTTCAACTTTGTCGTATTCGATTTCCGGGAATATCAGCTGATCTTTTATACCGAGCGTATAATTCCCGCGACCGTCGAACGCGTTCGGGTTAATTCCCTTGAAATCGCGGACACGCGGCAGCGCAAAATTGAAAAGTTTATCCATAAACTCATACATTCTCTCACCGCGGAGCGTAACTTTAACGCCGATCTTCATGCCCATCCTGAGTTTGAAGTTCGCGACAGATTTGTTCGCCGTCGTCGGAACTGCCTTTTGACCGGTTATGAGCGTTATCTCCTCGATAACTTTGTCGATAACTTTTGTATTGTCTTTTGCGTCGCCCGCGCCTACGTTAACCACTAATTTTTCAAATTTAGGTATCTGCATAGGCGAACTGTATTCGAATTTCTTCATCAATGCGGGAGCGACTTCTGCCTTATAAAAATCTTTAAGCCTTGCCATTTTATTTCCTCCCCGCATCTCACAGTTCCGCGCCGCATTTGGCGCAGACCCTGATTTTTTTACCGTCATCCTGTATCTTGTGTTTAATCCTTACGCCTTTGTCGCACTTCGAACAATACGGCATCACTTTGTCCGCGTAAATCGGACCGTCAACTTTTAGTATGCCGCCGCTGTCGCCCTGTTTCCTCGGTTTGGCATGTTTTGAAACGACATTGACTCCGCTTACGATGATCTTGCCTTCTTTGGGGGCTACCTCAACGACTTTGCCCTTCTTGCCTTTGTCGTCGCCGGAGATAACTATGACGGTATCGTCCCTTTTGACGTGTACTTTACTATTCGTTTTATACATCTGTTACGTTACCTCCACTTTAAAGAACTTCCGGAGCCAAAGACAATATCTTCAAATAATCTTTGTCGCGCAATTCCCTTGCCACAGGTCCGAAAATACGCGTCCCTCTCGGATTCTTATCTTCTTTTATTATAACCGCAGCGTTATCGTCGAACCTGACATAAGAGCCGTCATTGCGCCTTATCCCTTGTGCAGTCCTGACTATAACAGCTCTGACGACCTCGCCCTTCTTAGCCTGGCCACCGGGCGTAGCTTTTTTTACTGTCGCAACCACTACGTCGCCTACGCCGGCATAACGGCGTCCGGTTCCGCCAAGTACGCGGATACACATTAATTCTTTAGCGCCGGTATTATCCGCCACCTTCATATACGATTGATTCTGTATCACGGTGCGTATTCCTCCTTACCGTTATTTTGCCTTCTCAATAATCTTTGTCAGGCGCCATCTCTTAAGTTTAGAAAGGGGCCTGGTTTCCATAACTTCCACTTTGTCGCCGATATTGCATTCGTTATTCTCGTCGTGCGCGTAGACTTTCATCGTCCGTTTGACAACTTTGCCGTAAACCGGATGTTTTACATTGTCAACTATGGCAACAACAATGGTTTTCTGCATTTTGTTGCTGGTAACCGTACCAACTCTGGTTTTGCGCAAATTACGGGCCGGAGCGGTATTTACATTTTCGTTATTTTCATCCATTTAAATATTTCTCCTCTCATTCCTTACGCATTTTTCTTCTCGTGAAGGATAGTCATCACGCGGGCAATGTCTTTTTTAACGTCAGCGATCCTGTGCGGGTTTTCAAGCTGATTTATCGCGTGCTGAAAGCGGAGGTTAAACAATTCACCCTTCAATTCCTTGAGCCTGGCGTCAAGCTCTTCAGTATTCAGATTTCTTACTTCTTTAGCTTTCATGCCTGTACCTCCTCCAGCGGTACGCCGTTAGACGTAACGTTGTCTTCCTTCATTAAAAACTTGCATTTGATCGGGAGTTTGTGAGCCGCAAGACGCATAGCTTCCTTTGCGTCCTCAGCCGGAACTCCCTCCATCTCAAACATAACGCGCCCGGGTTTAACCACCGCGACCCAATATTCCGGCGAACCTTTACCGGAACCCATACGGGTTTCCGCAGGTTTCTGCGTTACCGGTTTATCCGGGAATATTTTGATATAGACGTTACCGCCGCGGCGTATATAACGCGTCATCGCGATACGTGCGGCTTCTATCTGCGCGCTGGTGATCCAAGCCGGTTCAAGCGCCACAAGCCCGTATTCGCCGTACGTGAGGGTATTTCCGCTCAAAGCGCGGCCTTTCATTCTTCCCCTGTGTACACGCCTGTATTTAACTCTTTTCGGCATTAACATCGCCTTGAGCCTCCTTCGGTTTACGATTACCGCCCGTGCGATTTCCCCCGCCCGCGTCACGGTTTCCTCCGCGATAATTATTATTGTTCCCGCGATTATCGCCTGAACGGGCTCCGCGTTCGCCGCCGCGGTTATCGCGGTTGTCGCGCGGTTTACGGTCGCGGTTATCGGGTCTGCGCTCAGGTTTCTTTTCGGCAGCGACAGGCTGAGCGCTTACGCCCTTGTTGTCCGCCAAAATCTCGCCTTTGTATATCCATACTTTGACGCCGATCTTACCGTACGTCGTATTGGCTTCCCAGAAACCGTAATCAATATCCGCCCGCAGTGTCTGGAGCGGTATCGTTCCTTCATGATAATGTTCGCTTCTCGCGATTTCCGCGCCGCCGAGACGGCCGCTTACCGCGATCTTGATACCTTTAGCGTCTTCCTTCATCGTCCTGCCTATCGCCTGTTTCATAGCGCGGCGGAACGAAATCCTGCGCTCGAGCTGAGAAGCTATGTTTTCAGCCACCAACTGCGCGTTGAGGTCCGGACGTTTGACTTCGATAACGTTGACTATTACCGGTATGCCGACGATAGCTTCTACGCTTTGGCGCAGTTTATCTATCTCCGTGCCGCCCCTGCCGATAACCATACCGGGTTTGGCGCAGTGAATGAATACCCTCACGCGGTTTTTATCGCGCTCGATTTCTATTTTCGGGACGCCGGCAAGCTGAAGCTGCTTTTTCAGCATCGTTCTGATTTTATGATCGGATACAAGCGTATCGCCGAACTTTTCGTCCTTCTCGAACCATCTTGAATCCCAATCTTTTATAACTCCCACACGTAATCCGTGCGGGTTTATCTTCTGACCCATTCGGCACTCTGCCTCCTTCTATTTACCTTCTTTTTCCTTGACCACCAAGGTCACGTGGCTTTGACGCTTTATTATCCGGTCTCCGCTGCCTTTGGCTCTGGGCATCATTCTTTTCATCTCATTCGGCCCGGGACATACAAAGCACTCTGAAATATAAAGCTTGCTGACATCCATATTATGATTATTTTCTGCGTTCGCCATCGCGCTCTTCAACAATTTTATCAGATATTCGCTCGCGGCTTTGCGCGTATTCTTTAAAATACCCATCGCTGTATTCGCGTCTTTATTTCTGATCAGATCAAGCACGATCGACACTTTGCGCGGAGAGATTCGTGCGTATTTTAAGTGGGCTTTTGCTTCCATAACAAATTTACCTCCTGTTAAGTTTGTATCGGTTTGTCACCGGTTCTACTTGGTATTGGACGTTTTTGAACCCGAGTGTCCGCGGAATATCCTTGTCGGCGCGAATTCCCCGAGCTTATGTCCAACCATATCCTCCGTTATATAAACCGGGATATGTTTTTTACCGTCATGAACCGCTATTGTATGTCCGACAAACTCCGGAAATATCGTGGAAGCTCTCGACCATGTCTTAATAACCTTTTTATCGTTCGTTGTATTCATAGCTTCGATCCTGCCGTATAGCTTCGCTTCGACGAACGGTCCTTTTTTAAGGCTTCTGCTCATTTACTAACTGCTCCCTTCTTATTTGCCGTTTCTGCGTTTTATGATGAATTTATCGGTCTTCGCTTTTTTATCGCGTGTCTTATAACCGAGCGCCGGTTTGCCCCACGGCGTTACCGGATTCGGCATACCGATAGGCGAACGACCTTCGCCGCCGCCGTGCGGGTGGTCTACGGGGTTCATTACCGAACCGCGTACCGTCGGGCGTATGCCCATGTGGCGTTTCCTGCCTGCTTTACCGATTTTGACGGTTTCGTGTTCGATATTGCCGACCGTTCCGATGGTAGCTTTGCAGTCAAGGCGCACAAGCCTTACTTCGTTGCTCGGAAGGCGTATCTGCGCCATGCCGTTTTCTTTCGCCATAAGCTGTGCGGCTGCACCCGCGGCGCGAACCATCTGACCGCCTTTTCCCGGATATAACTCGATATTGTGTATAAACGTTCCCACCGGAATGCTTCCTATCGGAAGAGTATTGCCGACTTTGATGTCGGCTCCCGGACCGGTATACAATGTATCGCCTGTCTTTACTCCGTCCGGAGCGATGATATACGACTTGCCGCTTTTTTCGTTGTCAAGCAGCGCTATATAAGCGGTGCGGTTGGGGTCGTACTCTATTCCGACGACTTTTGAAGGCGCGTCGTTGAAACTGCGCTTGAAATCGATTATACGGTATTTCCTTTTGTTTCCGCCGCCTTTGTGACGGACTGTGATCTTACCGGTGTTGTTACGTCCGGAATTTTTCTTGAGTATCGTAACTAAACTCTTTTCGGGAGAGTGCTTGGTGATCTCCTCAAATGACGGAACAGACATATTACGTCTGCCGGGGGTAATTGGTTTGTATTTTATAACAGCCATAAATTACTTCTCTCCTCCTCAAATCATGCCGTCAAAGAACTCGATAGTCTTTGACTCGGGTTTGAGAGTAACGATAGCTTTTTTCCAATCGGAAGTATAACCGTAAACATATCTTACTCTTTTTCTTTTACCGTGAACTTTCATGGTGTTCACACACTTAACGTCAACTTTGAACAAATCCTCGACCGCTTTCGCGATTTCCGGTTTAGTCGCTTTCGTCATAACCCGGAACACATATTTCTTCTGCGCTCCCATAGCCATGCTTGCCTCTGTTATGATCGGTTTTAAAATAATATCTTCTGCCGTTTTTATCATTTTGCATATACCTCCTCGATCTTTTCCGCGGCGGCCTTCGCCATGATAAAAGTATCGCAATTCAATATATCGTATACTGATATCATATTAGCCTGCACGGTCTTAACGCCCGGTATATTTGACATGCTGCGTATAACTTTCATATCGACTTCCGGAAGCACGACAAGCGATTTTTTCTTCGCTCCCACCGCCGACAACATGTTTACCATCGTTTTTGTTTTGTATTCGTCTGTTGTGATCGAATCGATGACAATAATCTCACCGTTCTGAGCTTTGCTCGAAAGCGCGCTGAACGTCGCCGCTCTTCTGACTTTCTTATTGAGCGAAAGCCTGTAGTCGCGCGGTTTCGGTCCGTGAGCGATACCGCCGTGAATCCATTGCGGGGCCCTCGTCGATCCCTGCCTTGCGCGGCCCGTTCCCTTTTGTCTCCAAGGTTTTTTGCCCCCTCCGGATACCTCCGAACGCGTCAGAGTGGATTGAGTGCCTTGTCTTTGATTCATCAAATAGGTTCTTACCGCGGCATGGAGAACCGCCGTATTGACTTCCGCCCCGAATATATTATCCGCAAGCTCGATCTCGCCGACTTCCTTGCCCGCCATATCCAAAACCTTTAATTTAGGCATATTAGTTGCTCCTCCTTCCGCTTACGCTTTAATGCTGTTACGTAAAAAAACTATACCGCCGCGTACACCCGGGACAGCGCCTTTAACAGCTATCAAATTCTTTTCCGCATCAATCTTGACGACGTCAAGATTCAAAACTGTGACCTGCTCGTGACCGTAATGACCGGCCATCTTCTTATTTTTATAAACTCTCGACGGGGTTGAGTTCGCGCCCATCGAACCGACGTGGCGGTGTACCGGACCTGAACCGTGGCTCATCCTAAGTATACGGTGCCCCCATCTTTTAACGGAACCTGTGAATCCGTGACCTTTGGTTATTCCGGTTACGTCGACCTTTTCACCTGCCGCGAATAAATCGGAGGTAACGGTATCGCCTACATTATAACCCGAAATATCTTCAAGTTTGAATTCTTTGAGGTGTTTTTTCAACGGCAATCCGTTTTTCTTGAAATGTCCCGCTTCCGGCTTCGTAACTTTCCTCTCCGGAATGTCGCTGAAACCGAGCTGAATCGCTTCATAACCGTCTATCTCCACTGTCTTTTTCTGCACGACCACGCAAGGACCGGCTTCGATTAATGTTACCGGAATGACGTTACCCGTTTCGGTAAAAACCTGCGTCATGCCGACTTTTTTGCCGATAATACCTTTTTTCATAAATTTTTTCTTCCTTTCGGCTTTGTTATTGGTTGGCTTAAATTTATAAGCCAACATGACATAAAACCTAATACTCCCTTACAGCTTTAACTCTATGTCCACGCCTGCGGGAAGTTCGAGACTCATAAGCGATTCCACAGCTTTCTGCGGCGGCTTTATTATGTCAATAAGTCTCTTATGGGTTCTCAGTTCAAACTGTTCTCTCGCGTCCTTATATTTGTGAACCGCGCGCAGCACCGTTACAATTTCCTTTTCCGTCGGGAGCGGTATCGGACCGGATACGTTCGCGCCGTTTCTTTTAGCGGTGTCCACGATTTTTTCCGACGCCTGGTCAATCAAAGTATGGTCGTAGCTTTTGAGCTTGATCCTGAGTTTTTCCACTTGTGCCATTAATCTGCCTCCTTTTTTAAACGTATGTTTAATTTAAACATTTGAATATTTATCAAAAGCCTTCAAAAATGTGAAAATCTTATCCTGCTTGTTTTGTTTGAAACATAACGCGCCGATTTGCGTCCTCGCGACCGAAGCTCCCGCTTTTATCGTCGTATCGACCCATTCCTCGATTTTGCTGTCCGTCATAAAGATAATGACGTAACCATACAATAACCAGTCGAGCGTTATGCCGGGATCCAAATTTTCTTTTACGTTTTGCAATGTCAGCGCGTCAGACACGGACGGCTGGAAATTGTTAAGTTTTATTTTTGGTAAATATTTTAAATGTTTAGGCGTTAAATTTTCCGCGTGCAGGTGACGGTGCGTACCGTTTGAAAGACCTTCATACTCCTGATTCAAATACGGAACCACGAAATCGTCCCACATATCCGGCGGTATCATGCTCGCGAAGTCGTCGCAAATCCCGAAACCGTTTGAAAATTCCGGTTCGCCGTTGAGTCTGCGGCAGAATTTTACGTAATCGATAATACTGTCCGTCATCAAATAAATATATTCTCTGCACTTTTCCGGCTCGTCGTAAATATCGTAAAGAAAGTCCTGACCTCTCATCAGCATCGCCGATGTAAGCGGTCCCTGCCAGCCGAATCCGCGGAAAGTAACTTTGCTCTCGTTGAACGCTTCTTTAAAATATTTGCACATATCCATGTAATGCCGGAAAAGCGGATTGCCGGAAAAATCTTTCCCTTTGCTTGCTTTGAGAATTTCAATCGCTTCGTCTATTGACCCCGCGAAAGCCGACATATTAGGCTCGCCGTCTACAGGGAATGTTACAGGCGCCCCGAGACTCGCCAAGTGACCGTATGAAAGCGCCACATTCGGACCCGGAATGTTAAGCAAACCCTTAAAATACTTCGTCAGATATTCTTTTGCCGCCCTGTACGCGGGTACGTATTTTTCATAATCCATATAAACTTCCCGCCACGTTATACCGCCGAAATACGTTACATATTCGCTCATGTAAACATCAATGACAGAACGGATTTTTCTACCGTTATAACTATACTCCATATTTATCAAATCCCTTAAAAAATTCAAAAATTTTATCAAGTTTGTTATGTTTATATGTACCGCCGTCAATCTGTGTTCTGACCGAAGTTATTCCCGCCTGAACGGTCGTATCGATCCATTCCGAAATTTCTTTTTCCGTTTTCACGGTGACAACGAAAGAATACAAAAGCCAGTCAAACACTATATCCGGATCGAGATTTGCCTTAATGTTTTCTATCGTAAGCGCGTCGGAAACGGACGGCTGGAAATGATTGAGTTTTGCTTTTGAAAGATGTTTCAAATGGTTCGGCGTGAGGTTTTCTATGTGCATCGAACGGTAGCCGCCGCTTGAAACTCCCTCAAATTCCTGATTGAAGTATGGAATAACGAATTCGTCCCACATATCCGGCGGTATCAAACTCGCGAAGTCGTCGCATATCCCTCCGCCTTCTGCGATTTCAGGCGCGCCGTTTATCCTGCGGCTGAATTTTATAAAGTCAACAATGCTGTCCGTCAGCAGATATAAAAATTCTTTGCTCTTTTCAGGTTCGTCGTAAATATCGTATAAAAAATCCAAACCTCTCATCAAAACCGCCGAAGTGAGCGGACCCTGTACGCCGTATCCCCTGAAATTAACCCTGCTTTCGCCAAAAAAGTCTTTGAAATATTCGCACATTTCCATATAATACTCAAACATCGGGTTGTCGGTAAAACCTTTATCTTTGCGGGCTTTGAGGAGTTCAATCGCCTCGTCTACAGAATTGGCGAAAGGTTTAACATTCGGCTCGCCGTCTTCGGGAATTATAACCGGAGCGCCGATACTGATTAGATGTCCGTATGAAAGAGGAGCGTTCGGCCCGGGAACGCGGACTAAACCTTTGTAATAATCTGTCAGAAACTCCGTCGCGGTTTTCCAAGCTGCGGCGCATTTCGTGTAGTCCGTGAAAAATTCTTTATCGGTGATGCCCGCTATAGGCGGCACGATTCCGTGTACGACTTCAACGGACGGATAAATCGCTTTACCGTTATAACTATAACTTAACTTCATATTTTTCGAACCCCTTTAAAAACGCGAACGCTTTATCCAGTTTGTTTTGTTTGGCGGTGAACGCGCAGATTTCCGTGTGTATGCTTGTGATTCCCGCGTGAACCGTACTGTCGATCCAATCTTCTATTTCCATTTCCGTCATTTCGGTAAGAACGTATGAGGGTAATGTCCAATCGAACGGGATGTCTGTATTCTCTTTGATGTTTTCTATCGTAAGCGCGGCGGAAACAGTAGGCTGATAATGATTGAGCTTTAATGTTTTTAAATGTTTTAAATGCTTCGGAGTCAGGTTTTCGATGTGCATGTACCGATACGCGCCGTTAGATAAACCTTCAAACTCCTGATTTATATAGGGAATCACGAATTCGTCCCACATATCCGGCGGTATCAAACTCGCGAAATCGTCGGTCATTCCGCCGCCGTTCGTTATTTCAGGCTCGCCGTTTATTCTGCGGCAGAATTTTTGGTAACCGATTATGCTGTTTGTCATCAGGTACAAAAAATCTTTGGATTTTTCCGGCTCGTCATAAATATCAAACAGGAAATCCAATCCTCTCATCAAAACCGCCGATGTAAGCGGTCCCTGCGCGCCGGCTCCGAGAAAATAAAACCTGCCGTCATAGAATTCGTCCGCGAAATATTTACTCATATCCATATAATGCTGAAATAACGGGTTATCGGAGAAGTCTTTTGACCCGCTGAGAATTTCAATCGCTTCGTCTGTCGAATCCGCGAAAGGTTTAACGTTAGGCTCGCCGTCTTCGGGGTAAAATATCGGCGCTCCGATACTCACCAAATGACCGTATGAAAGCGGCGCACCGGACGGTCGCGGTATTGGAAACAAATCCCCGTAATAATCTTTTAACGCTTTTGCTGCGATTTTCCATGCTTCGGCGCATTTTTTGTAATCCGTGTAAAATTCTTTCATGGTGATTCCGCCCAAATACGGAACGATGTCGCTCACTACGTCTATCGAAGGATGGATTTCGTTGCCGTTATAGGAATATTTCAAATTAATCATCCTTCCCTCAGCCGCAAATTTGCGGTTAACACTTATCCGGGCGTTTCATAAATGCCCATTATAAAATTCCGTTCCACCCATTTGAGCGAATCGGAAAATTTTTCTTTGTATCGCACATCAGCTTTTCTATTATATAACAATAAATTTGATTTTGCAAGGGGTTTATTGTATAATTTACAAAATGTTAATATTTAAAATATTAATTCTTCAAAATACGACTAAAATTTATCCTCGTAAAAATAGCCCCACAATTGGAGGCTATTATCTTCTTAGTGAACTTTTTTTTGTTTACCCTGCTCACGTTCTATGAGCAGATCTTCTCAGTGAACTTTTTTTATATTCGTGTTCTACGAACTAATTATATTATACACTAATAATGAGCGATTGTCAATAGGAAAATTAGATTTTTTATTTAAATTTAATCCCTCTCAATCTGCTGACCGCGCAGAATATATCAAGCGATCTTACATGTTCGAACCAACATTCCGCTTTGAAGTCGGAAGAAACATTTATTTCTTCGTTACGAATAAGATTATTGATTATTTTTGGTAATTCTTCACTCGTTTCTTTTAATCCGAGAAGTTGTTCCATTATATACGCAAGCATGGAAAGTTGGTCATCCGAAATCAACGAAGTGATCAGCGTTATATCCGCCGAGTATTCATCGAGAATTATCTTTTTCGCGTTTTCAGTGGTAACGGTACGGAAATAAATAAACTCTTTCGTTGTTGCAATTGGAATCATATACCGCTCACTTGTCCAGCAAGCGGATTGTTCCTCACTGTTTGTTTTGGGTAACGAATCAAGCGTTTTAACATAGTTCGTTATATCCTTTGCTTTGTAATCTTCCATTAGTATTATTTTATCCGCGTAACTTAAATATTCGCTCGATCCGCCTATGACGAGTATCGTCGAAACGTCTTTACTCTCATACAATTCCCGTATCCTGTCCGTGTACGGAATGATCGGTTCTTTCTCCACCACAAGCCGCATGTTCTTATCGCGTATCATAAAATTTGTCGCGCTGCGGTCTTCGTCAATCAGCAACAGCTTACTCCCCGCGTAAACGGCTTCGATGATATTCGCCGCCTGCGAAACGCTTCCGCTCGCGTGAGTGGTCGAAAACGCCTTAACATTCGCATTGCCGGGAAAATACCTGTAAAACGGCGACATATCAAGATTATTAACCGGTCTGCCGTCTTCCGCGTAGATTTTCAACGCGGTATCGTTTGTTATGACAAATTCCCTGCCATCGCCGGGGATATGATTGTAAATGCCGGACTCGATAGCGTCGAGCAACGTGCTTTTGCCGGAATACCCGCCACCCGTGATGACAGTGATACCCTTTTTGATTCCCATTCCGGTCATAGCCGTGCCGTCGTCGAAATAGATTTTAATCTCGTTGTCCGACGGGGAAACGAACGGTATCGCGTTAGTCAGAGGAATCGCCGTGCCGTTGTAACGCGGGAGTATACTGCCGTTCGCTACGAAGGCGATGTAACCGTTGTCCGTGAGGTATTTGCGGATGTACTGCTGCTTTTTGTATGTTTCGATATGCCGTTTACATTCCCCAAAGTTAAACTCCGTTACTTTATCGCAAATAAGGTCGAGCAGTTCTTTGACCTTTTTTAATGTACTCTTAGAATCAATCGAAAGACCGTTTATCAATGACATAGTGATATGTATTCTGATACATATAGACTTCTTTGTGTAATCATAAACATATCCTACCGAATCATACACGGCTCCGTTTCGTTTGGTGATAATTTCGTTTACCGTCTGCGTTTGATAATGGCATTTTTCTATGTTACGCAAACCCATTGTTTCAAGCCGATATTTATTTTTATTGACATAAACGCCTAATTCGTTTATAGGATTTGAAAAATTACGCAGTACGTAATCTTCCAAGGGTATTAAATCTTTTGGTAAATCGGTTATTTTCAACATCTCTAACGGAATATATACTTCCATTATTTGCTTTTCGGGAGTACGGTAATTTGTTCCCGAAAATTCGAATTTCATTCCCTCATACTCGAAAATTTTCGGGGGTTCATATGGACCTTTTGTAGCATAAAGTCCATCCAATCTTGATTTGTTCAGCGTGTTTAACGCCATAATAATTCTTTTAAATCTGTTCAATTCAACATCATCCTTTCTTGTAATTAAAATTGTTTGTTAAATACATGTAAGGACAATCA
>WREN01000030.1 GCA_009779295.1 Oscillospiraceae bacterium
CATAAAGAATATTTCAACATCACAATGATGCCGGATAAATTCAAACCGGAATTCATAGCGAATTCCGATTGGTTGAAATTCTCGTTCCACGCCCGTTCGAACGATCCCGATAAACCTTACATCGATACGACCTACGAACGCATGGACGCCGATATCAAATTGATACACGATGAAATGAAACGTTTTATGGGTGAAGAAGTATTCACTCCCGTTACTACGCTGCACTGGGGAGAATCAACTATAGCTGGCGTCCGCGCGTTAAGGGAAAACGGTTATAAAGCCATTGACGCATACTTTGACTTTGATGAAAAAACAGGCGAACCTTTAGTTTCGCTTTATTATCCGCCTGAAGTTATAAAAAGTTTCTGCGACCGCGATTTCTGGGTAGATACGGAAGAGGACGTAATATGCGCGAAAGTTGACGCAGTATTGAATACGCTCAAACTTGAGCAAGTTGTTCCGGAGCTCGAAAGAATCAAATTAAATCCGCATAAAGCCGGATTTCTGGAACTGCTTATCCATGAACAGTATTTTTACAGCGATTACAGGGCGTACATACCGGAATACGCGGAGATAATATTGACAGCCTGCGAATGGGCGGCGAAAAACGGATATAAACCGGCGTTGTTCTCCGAAGTGATATTTGAACCGACAAATCCTTATAATATTTATTGATAAATCTAAACACTGTTGATAGGAGATAATATATTTATGATAGAATAAGCATGCTATCATTCCTGCGAATGTTTTCACCTCATTCTGAATACTTTCCCCTTTGGCATAAAAGGGAGATTCGCGCCCTGCGGCACCAAAAATGCGTGTTCTCTGCCATGCAGGATCACTTTATCGCAATAACCATCGGTTATAATTAAAAGTGGCGCTTCTTTCGGAAAGTCTTCCGATTTTACCAATAAATCAATGCCCGGTTGAAGAATTGTGCCGCCGCGACCTTTCACTTTCACGGTTCCGGCGATGTCTTCCGGCTTCATATAACCCGCGTCGTAAGCCTCAGCGTCACAGAATACCACCCTTGCCGCAGGTACGTCCCGCACGGCGCTGTAGCTGGCGATAGCGCCGAGTGCCGTTGCCAGCAGTCCCCGCTCCATCGACCCGGATGTATCCAGCACAACACCAAAGGTCCTGCCGTCCAACGCCGCCTGAGAGATAATCCAATTCGGACGCGGAATATCGGGCGTGGAGGATTGTCGGCGGCTGGGTCGGGCATAAGAGCGAATCTTTTCAATCGGAGTAAAATGTTCATCAAACCAGCGGGCAAGTTCCACATCCCACGGAATGGGCGGGTGGGACAACGCCCGGATTTCTTCAATCAACCCCTCCGGTAAATATCCGCGTCCTTGTTCCTGATGGTATGAAAGCCCCTGCGCCAACGCACGGCGATAAAAAGCGTCCAAATCCATATCGGCGGAGGGACCGCGTTCACCGGGCAAAATATCACCCAACCCGACGCCGCGCAGAGTAGCGAGTTTGCGATAAGTACGCATATCGGTAACGATACGGTCATAATAAGTACGCATATCGGTAACGATACGGTCATAAATCGCTTCGGCATTCAAGCCTTTTAACTGCTCATCATATAACAGTCCGTTAGGGCGTTCGCCGATACCCATTTCAGTCAGCCATTGATTGATTACATAGTCGCAGGCAATATTCCAAAGATAGGCATCTCGCCACTCATGCCGGGCATCGTGGCGCAGGGCGGCGTGAAGAAACTCATGCGCCATTACAAATCTGATTTCTTCCTCATCCAGGTGAAACGCGGGATTGATGTATATTTCCGACAGAGAGGGAGACACCGCCGCGATGGTGATCTCCATACGCTGGCATATAGAAAAGTCTTCAATGAGCTTGAAATTGGCGGCAATAGCTCCCAGTAGCGGATAACTTGAAATAAACCACTGTTTGGCACGGATTGCCGCGCTGTTTACCGATTCGTTCGGGTCAGTGGAAATCGCTTCCTGCTCACCGGAGGCCACGCGAACCGCGCTGCGGACTGCGGCGGACAGCCCCGTCGCAAACAGTTTTGTCCACTGCGGCGGTTTGCCATAATAACGATACCGTGTTTTTTCTTCAAACAACATATCCGGCACGGATACCCCCGCCGTGCCGAAACCGGCGTATTCTCCTTTATCGGGCGATTCCGTCAACCGGTGGTATAGCCGTTCCTCGTCATTGATACCGGCGGGGAAAAAATCATCATGCAATGACGCGCCGAATTTCAAATCGGTCAAAAATTTTTCAACCACGCAATCGCAGGCCATGTTCCACAAAATCGGCTGTTCTTTTTCCTTAAAATGCTCCATGCCAAGATGAAGCAGGCAATGAGCCAGCGCGCGCGCCCACTGTTCCGACTCGGCCCGACGTTTGGGATTACAAAGGATATACCCGTCGCTTGTGGTAAAGCACAATCCGTTTTCAGGGTATTTATTGTTTTCGTCCCGCCGAACACTGACTTCCTTCCACAATGCGTAAAACAGCGGATGGCTATTCACCATTTGGCATCCCGCCTTAAATTTTTGTGTGGCGATGTCGTTCTGTTCTTTTTTACGCTGTTTCGTTTTCGACATTATTTTTTCGCCGCCAATCTGGGCAAGTCCCGTATGACCTCTACCACGAACCAGTCGGGCAAAGCGCTGTCCTCTTCCGTGGATACCGTCATCTGGGCGATTTCCAAACTGATATTCGCCAAATCCTTCATCAGCGATTTTGCGTTAAACGCCAAATCTTGCGACGCGCCGGAAAGATTATTTTTATCAAGCGGCAGTTCCTTGATAAGCTGCGCTTTGAAGCTCTGGGCGAGAAAATAGAGCGCGTCCCTGTCCTCTGGCTTGTTCGGCCACTTCTGATCGCCGTTAATAATAGCGGATAGTGCGTAACGGTTACGGATTTGCTTGATAAACGCGCGAAACTGCGTCGCGTGGTGGGGAGATAAACAGCCGGACGCTAATATTTCCAGTTGTTTATCGGTGATATTATTTCCATAGCTAATCATGGCGTCGGAAAGCATATGCCACGAACGCGGTGAGGAAAATGGTTCCTCGGTTTTTGGCGGCTGTCTCCAAAGGTGGTCGGGACGCAGTCCTATGTATTCGATAATATGAGGATGGATACCGTTCTGTCCGGCCCATTCAAGCCAATCCCGGTGGGAAGCGATCAGCTCGACATGGAACATGCGGTTAATCAGCGCCGACGACATCGGCTTGACGATAGCATTGTCCTGCGCTCGGTTGCCCGCGCCGATAATAATAGAC
Source organism: Oscillospiraceae bacterium (assembly GCA_009779295.1). Lineage (GTDB taxonomy): Bacteria > Bacillota > Clostridia > Oscillospirales > CAG-272 > WREN01. The sequence goes on from WREN01000030.1 coordinate 3,270, forward strand.
CCTTCCGGCAAAAAATATTCGCCAATCCGCCGGTCATGGATAAGGCTGTAAAACGCCTTTTGAACCTCTTGAGAACAAGCGTTAAGCTCATCTAAAAATAAGCAATAAGGCTTATCCCGCGCAATCATGCGGGGCGGGCAAAATACACTTTTGCCATCAAGGATCTGCGGTACACCGATAATATCTTCGGGAGCCAGTTGACTGCCCAGCATGGACACACAGGGCAAACCGATGGATTTCGCAAAACTCTCCACGATGGATGATTTTCCGATTCCCGGTGCGCCCCAGATAAAAACGGGGCGTGTGACGGCCACATTGAGCAGCACGTCGAGCAATTCTGTTTGATTTACGGTAATTGGTATGTTCATAGTTTAAGTTGACACCTCATCTGCAACAAGCCTGCACTTGTCGCACTTATAATCAATAAAAGTTTTCTCTCCGGCAGACTTTGAGTTGTCCCTCGATAGATTGTTCGTTCTGTTGGTGCGAATTGGACCTCGCGTATATTATCGCGTTCAATTTAAATCACTCCTTTCGGGTAAATTTTTAATCTATATAAATCCTTTACAGATTAATGAGGTGTGATGCTCTTTTACGTAAATGTCTTTCGATAGCGATAAGACGTTCCTCCGGCAAGTTTAGTTTCGGATGGCGGGTAAAAGTAAAATTCAATATCTTCCGCAGTTTCCCGATTTGACGCGAGGTAATAAACGATTGGCAAATACCTTCAAATGTCGTACCTCCATATGCCGGATACCGTGTTTTGGCGTATTCGTCTAAGTTTGCATAATCGTTAGGCATAGCATAGTTGAACAATGACAATCCATTGTCAAAAATAGGAGCGGGCGCGATTATTTCGCCGCTGTGATTGTCGCGGAGCAGCCCGAAATTGCCGAAATGCCTGTCTTCATTATATATCAGAGCGTCGAACACAAGCATATCGCGAATGCTATCAGCATATTTGCCGCCAAGTTCGTCATAATATTTTATTACAGCGGCAAGTCCGCCCGATTGCACAATTCGACCTATTGGTACAAAGGCTGTATTTATATCTGTAAATAATCTACATTTTGATGCGAGTATGCCTTTCCAGTTTTCTAAATCGTAATGCACCGCATCTAATTCCATTATTTTTGCGATCTGGCTTGCGTAATATTCGCTGTAAGGCTCCCTGCCCGCGTTTGCCGCCCCTGATGATGTTCCACCTTTATATAAATATATGCCTTCGCCATCAATATAACGCCATGCCTTGGGCAGCATACCGCTGGTAGTTAGTTCCGGTGAGGTTGAAAACGCCGCGTCACTCTGCGTCACTCCGGTATATGCAACGAGCGAGAGTATCTCTGAAAATCTATTTTCGTAAAGATTATAGTCCGCGAATTCCCCCCCAAAACCTTCCGGTATTACCCAGTAACTGTCATTCAACGACAAGCCTTTGCATACGTCGATGATTCCTTTTGTGTTTCCTATAGTTAAACCGAAAGTACGCAGAATTTCATCTGCGAAAGTCCTGTTTTTTGGAATTACTCTGCGTTCGAGCCATCTCAAAACTCCCTCACTATCAAGCGTCATATCAAGAGGAAGTAATGCCTGCGGTTCGTTGATTTCGGTTATTTTCACAGAATAACCGACGGCAGTATCGCTCAATAATTCGAACGATAGTAGGGGATTATCGTACAACCGTAGTTCGTATTTGTCGCCCATCGTTTTTTACCTCCCTGTTAGATTTTGATTATAATTATTTTATCAAAGTTTTTATACAAAGTCAATCATTTGAATCAAAAAGAATTAATTCTGTTTCCAACGCTCATCGAAACGTTTACGACGCATCTCAAGCAACCAGTCAGGGTGCCCTTGTAGGATTTGAAGTCCTATGATGACATTTCGCATTTACGCCGTTTTTACCTTTGGGAAGCACACAACATCCACGCCATATCTTGTGCGTATCGCTATCATAACCGCAGGGAATTTTGATAATTTACTTCCGGCAATTCGATCTCGCCCATGCAATGATGAATGATATTAATTTGTCAATATAAAAATTTAGGCTTGATTTTTATTATAAAATATGGTACAATATAAGCGTGTAATAAGTGAAAGTGATACCGGATTAATAAAATTGAAGGAGAAAAAATGAAGAAATTAATATTTGTATCACTTATATGCCTTTTGGCAATATCTTTATCGATACTGCCGGTTTCAGCTCACGACGCGGTTACATACGCCGAATGGGGAACGCCTGTAATCGATGGAGTTAGAGACGCTATTTGGGACAAAGCTAATATGTTTGAAGTTAAAGATCCGCCGGAACGGTATATAGATTTTCCGGCTAATCAGGCAGCCACCGGTAAAGTATGGACTCTCTGGGACGGTGAGTTCCTATATCTTTACATCGAGGTAAAAGATGCTATAATAGATTCAGAATTAAAAGACGGTCTATGGAATCAGGACGCTGTCGGCATAATGTTGGATTTTGCGTACATAAGAGAACCTGAAGTAAGTTTCAGAGACTTACCCGAAGGCGACAGATACGCGGGTTATTTCAACGTATCCCCTATCGCTAACGAAACTACTCATTTTGCACCCGAAGGTCCGACGATTTACGGATTGGACGAATATGTTTCAAAAACCAAAACATTCTGTAAAATCGTAGACGGAGGTTATGTAATCGAGGCGCAGATACCGTTGATATACAAGCAATATAAACCGGGCGACAAGATCGGCTTGGAGATATTCATAAACAACGCCATAGGAAATCAGGAGCGCGAAAGCATCATGATGTGGAAAGACAGCGACGGCGCGTTAGGCGAGCAATCATGGCAATATTCTGCGAACATGGGAACAGTCATATTCAATGAACAGGTAATCGAAGTGATTGTTGAAGAAGTTGAAGAAACGCCCGCTACAGTCGCACCAACCACACCGGCAGTTACTTCACCGCAAACCGACGATTGTTCAATATTTGTAATTTTGATGGGACTTGCGATTTCATGTTTAATGGTTAAAACTTTAAGACCAAGTAAGAAAAAAATTTAAAACATTATTTATAATTTATAATTTATAATATATAATCTATAATCTATATTCGGTATCGCTCTCAATTATTACACAACACCAACGTAACTGCGCGTAAAATTCGGCATGACAACAAAACTATTCCGGCAATATTTCGCAAATAACGTTTTCAATTCAATGATATATTCGCTATAATTTTCTTCACCTTCTTTGAGCGAATAGGAAGCGGAGAGATTACGCCCTATGAAACCTTGTTCCCCAAACTTTAAATCGTTGTTGAATACTTTCGATTCGTATTCACCATCGAAAAAATCGCTGTAACTATTGTCGTCTTTACCCGTCGCACCGCGCATACCGCCGGAAAAACCTTTAAAAAGAGGGCAGTATTTCATGTGGATCAAATCGTTTTCCTGCACCAATCCGCTGTTCTCGTCGCGGCTGTTCCATACTAAAATGACTTTGCCGTGCGGTTTCAGAATACGTTTACACTCGGCTTTGAACTCTTCCCTGCCGAACCAATGGAACGCCTGCGCGACCGTGATAAAATCTATACTGTTAGCTTCAAGAGTAGTATCTTTCGCCTCCCCTTTAACAGAAACGAAATTACTTAAAGTTTCTTCCGCGATTTTCCGCATGTCGTCGTTCGGCTCGACGGCGTAAACTTTGTTGCCGCGTTCGATTAATAACCGCGTCAATATTCCCGTACCGGAACCGACGTCGGCGATGACGCTTTTTTTGTTTATTCCAACTTCGGAATATAAATAATCGATAAAACTTTGCGGATACGACGGTCGGAACTGCGAGTAAATCTTGCCCATTCCGTCAAATTTTTGTGTGTTCATTAAATACAATCTCCTATCAATTTTATTATATTTTTCAATGGTTTTGAACCGTCTACATTAATAACCAGACAAGTTACAGTTTTCAACCATTCAATGTGCACCACACGGCTGCGCTGTTCAAATCCCACGGTATCATACCTCGCCGCCCATTCGATAAATTCGTTATGATTTTCGTACATATCGCCGCCCGGTAAAATACGGTCGCCGAATTGTAATCTTTCGCGTTCTTTCAAACGTTCGATTCTTATTTCAGTTGGCGTATCTACAAAGATTACAAGTTCAAAAATCGGAATAAAAATATCTCCCCAACCGCATAGCGAACCGGTAATTACGCATTTATTTGCCTTTGCAATATCGGTTGACAATAACTTCTGCCTTTCTGAACTTTCTCGCTTGGTTGTGTACATCGGATCCGTAGGCAGCCAAAAATAATCATCCGAATCGAAATGCGTATGTCCCCATGTTTCGCTGATTGCTCTGCTTAATGTCGTCGTTCCTGAGCCGGACGCGCCGAATATATGTATAATATTTTTCAATTTAATCATTCCTTTCCAAAAAAGAACGCTTATAAGCGTTCTTTCATTTCATCCTTTAATGTTTGTACGAGATTGTTGATTTCCGGAAGGCTTTCCTCCATCAATTCCTGATAATCGCCCTCGTAACAGTAAGTTATATCCTCGATCGGATTGTTTTTAATTCCCTTCACGTATTGCTCAAGCAGGTTGAAATCCTTCTCGTAGCAATGATAACTGTTCGCGCGGTGGGTATAGTTGCCCATTTCCACGCCCAGTCTATCAGCGATGGACTTTTGCAGCATGATAAACGCGAACGCATTCATGTAGCTCGCCTCAACTGCGTCATTGCTGCGCATCAACACTTTACAATGGAGTTTTCCGTCGCGGATAAAGAATTGCATGTGCTGTAAGCAAGCCGGGTCGGTGTTGAACGGGTCAACTTTGTTGTCGCGGATGATAGCGACAGCGCGGCGCGAATCGTTATTGCGCTTGAGCTCGTTTATAATAAACTCCACCTGATTGAAGCCGTCGTAATTGACGAGCCGGTCGTGGTAGGTGTACTCCCAGCATAATCCGTCGCCGATTTTGAAATCCAAAATACCGTCCAGCACTTCCATAACATATTGCTGCAATTCGCGGAATCCGCCGATATACAGTTTGGTTATCATCGGTTCCGCCAACGGATTTTCGACTACGAACGTCATTGAAACTTCCTTCTGTTTCTGATTCCAGTCGTTGCAGGAGAGGACGTCCCCTTCCTCGTACAATGCCATGATCGCTTTATGATACGCTTCCGGTAATGTGTGACCGGTTACAAATACTTCTTTCATATTATATTTATCCTTTCGATATTATACTATAAATCTTTTAATATTTTCCAACCCGATTCTAATTCCAAGCAGATTATCTTCCATTCCCTCGAACTCTATCGATACGTGTCCGTTATAACCGTTATTTCGTAAAGCGCGCAAACTCTGCGCAACGTGAGCTTCTCCGTGCCCTACGATCGCCCCCCTTAAATAATTGCCCGCCCTTGACATAAACCAGCCTGATCCCGGATAAACTTCCGTACCCGGTTTAAAATGGAAGTCTTTTACATGCACATGAAACGTATACGGAGCCATCACTCCCGCGGCAAACGCGGGATCTTCATCGGAACACATGTAATTGCCGATATCGACGAGAGCACCGAAATTCGGATGCGCTACGGCGTTTATCAACTTTTCATGTCTGTACGAACCCTGCATAAAAAATCCGTGGTTTTCGACCATAGTTCCTACGCCTTTTTGTTCCGCGTATTTTGTGACTTCCCTGCAGCCTTCCACGATTATAGGCAGGGCGTCGTCGAAACCGATCGAATAATGCCGTCCGCGTATACCGTTTGAAGCGTCGTGGCGCATATTTTTTACGCCTAACATAGCCGCAAAATCGACGGCTTTATATAATTTTTCTATTTCATCTTTCAAATTCCCGTTTGAACCATTTATAAAATCAGCTCCCGTGGTCATAGAAACCAAATCAAGCCCTGCTTTTTTAACGTATTCATTCAACCGTCTCGCCGTTTCTATATCGTAATTGTTAGCCCAATCGCCGATACAGAATTCTATGCCGTCAAAGCCCATTTCCTTTACTTTATCGATTACCCCAATTATACCGGGGTTTTCCTGACTTATATATGAACCAAAACTATAACTGCTTACACAAGTTTTCATTTTTATTGCACACTCCGTAAAAAATTATTTATAAATATATTATAACATAAATATAAAAATTTGTAAACAGTTTTTTAAATATAAAATTACTTGACAAAGTAAATAAAAACCTATATAATTATAAATATATATTTATAATTATATAGGAGGTTTGAAAAATTGAGAAGTAAATTGACCCGACTAAAACCGCAGACAATTATTAATGATTTACGCCATTTAGTTTATAGCAGCGCAGAGGAATTCGGCGATAAAGCTTTATACATTTACAAAGAGGATAAAGGTGAAAAAACTTTTACTTATAATGACAGGCTGACTTATATGAACCGATTGGGGACGGCGTTCGCAGAAATTGGTTTGTTGGGTAAAAACGTTGCGGTTATAGGCGAAACCCACCCATATTACGCGGTTACGTATTTAACCGTCGTAAACGGTAACGGCATCATTATACCGCTTGATAAAGAAATTACAGAAGACGAAATAATTAATTTTATCAATATCAGCGAAGCGTCCGCTATCGCGTATACTGAATCGTTTAATAAAAAATTAATCAAATTCGCGGAAAAAGTCCCGAATGTGCAATACTTTATTCCGTTTTATCCGGCCACTGAAGATTTAACGAATCCGAAAGTAAAGCCGATAGGCGATTTATTTGAAATGGGTAAAATATCTCTTGAACACGGCAACCGAAAATATCTCGATATTGAATTGGATATGAAAAAGATGTGTTCGTTGCTTTTCACTTCGGGAACTACCGGGACAAGCAAGGGCGTTATGTTATCACAGCATAATCTAACCAGTAATACTAATGACGCTTGTAAGGCTACGCCTTACGATTACACAAGCACTTTCGTTTCCGTGCTGCCTATACATCATTCGTATGAAATGTTATGCAGTCATCTCGCTACGACTAATTTAGGCACTACAACTTTTATAAACGACAGCTTAAAAAATGTCGCAAAAAACATAGCTTCATTCAAACCGAATTCACTCGTGCTTGTGCCGTTATTCGCTGAGACGATGCATAAAAAAATCTGGAGTGAAATCGATAAAAAAGGTATGCGGACAAAAGTCGAATTGGCTATGAAACTATGCGAAGGATTATTAACGATGGGAATCGACTTGCGAAAAAAATTGTTCGGTCAGATCACCGATGCGTTCGGCGGAAATTTGACGAGCATCATATGCGGCGGAGCCCCGGTCAGTCCTCAGATTATAAAAGATTTTTATCTTTTCGGAATAATTATTCTCGAAGGCTACGGTATAACCGAATGTTCCCCGCTTGTCGCGGTCAACGGAATAAATAAAAACCGAATGAAATCGGTGGGTCCGATAGTTGAGCAATGTGAAGTTAAAATCGATAAAAAGCCTGATGAAATAACAGGCGAGATTTGCGTAAAAGGTGAAAATGTTACGTCCGGCTATTATAAAAACGAAGCGGCGACAATAGACGCGTTTACGGACGACGGCTGGTTCAGGACAGGCGACATCGGTTACGTTGACGAAGACGGGTTTCTATATATTACCGGCAGAAAAAAGAATATTATCATTTTGAGCAACGGCAAGAACATTTACCCTGAAGAAATCGAAGAATATTTATCGCGGTGTCCCTTAATTAAAGAAAGCATAATCGTGGGGCGTTCCAACGAAAACAACGATATCGTAATAACCGCAATAATCCATCCTGATTACGAAAATGAGGCGTTAGCCGGAAAATCGCCGGAAGAGATTTACGATATCATTAAATCGGAAGTCAACGAAATAAACAAAAAACTGCCTGTATTCAAGCAGGTCAGAGAAATCGAAATACGGGAAATTGAATTTGAAAAAACCACGTCTAAAAAAATAAAAAGATACAAAATATAAAATTTATACAAAATTTGGAGGACATATTATGTTTGAAACAATTAAAAAAATACTCGTTGAGGATTTGCAGATCGACCCCGACGAAATAACAATGGAATCTGAACTTATCAATGATCTGGGAATCAATTCATTGGAACTGGCTGATTTGGTTTTATTGTGCGAAGAAAGATTTGATATTGAAATAAAAGACGACGACATCCACAAATTCATATCCGTAGGCGACGTCGTAAATTATTTATCTGAAATTAACAACAATGAGGATGAAGCATTTTAATTAATATCAGTATTATGGCAGGTGTTGTTGACGCCTGTTATAATTTTTTGATAGGAGTTTGAAACAATGGAAATATTTAGAGTAATACTTGTCATATTAACGATAATCGGCTGCGTTTCGCTATTATTGTATTTAGTTTTAAAAATACGGGCAACCATAAACGCGGAGCGAATACTAAAATATGGTAAACAAAGCGACCATTTTGTTTATGACCTGATGTGTACAACATACCGTAAAAAATATATTTTTCGAAATGTTTATTTCCCTGATGACCGTTACGGAGACCGCACAGTCGAAACGGATATTATTTTCGTTTGTAAAGGCGGTATCTGCGTAATCGAAGTAAAAGGCATCAAAGGTTTTATTGAAAATCCGATAAAAGGCGACTGGAACCAATTTTATAATAATAACGTTTTTATGTTTCAAAACCCATTTGAGCAAAACGTAAGCCATATCAAGGCGGTTAAAAATATCCTTATCCGCGAAGAACTGCCGAATATACCCGTTCATAATATCGTCGTATTCACAGACAAGAGGGTTAAATTTAAATTCCGTGAAGATATGTTACTAAAAGCGGACAAGCTGCTCCCTTTCCTTCATGATTTAAACAAAAACCGTTTTGTAAGCCGTCAGGAAATAACAAATGTTGTTAAAATTATTAGAAAATATCAAGTAAAAGGATATAATACCAGACGCAACAATATAAATAATGGAGGATAAAAATTATGTTAAAAAAATTCATAGCAGTAGTATTAGCCATTTTAATGTTCATGTCAATATCCATTCCCGTATTTGCCGCGGACGTGGATTTCTCAATCACTTCAAAACAAGTTGAATTTGAAAACAAAGCGGTTGAAGATTATATCCGCGAATACTTGGGTATTAAAACAAACAAGAAATTGACGATTTCGGATTGTTTGAAAGTTAAGGAGTTTATTGTAACCAAAACGGACGTTCTAAAAAATCTAAACGACATCAAATATTTCCCGAATCTTGAAACTTTTGTGATTATCGATCAAAATTACATTATTGATATTTCGG
>WREN01000031.1 GCA_009779295.1 Oscillospiraceae bacterium
CGGCAATCGTACCCATTCCGAACGATATGTTCGGCACGAAAATTCCGTCCATGACGTCGAGATGTAAATATTCCGCTCCGGCTTTCTCAACTTTTATGACTTCATCCGCAAGATGCGCGAAATCGCAAGCAAGTATAGACGGTGAAATTTTTATCGGTGAAAATTTTTTCACTATGGAAAACCTCCTAAAAATCTTTGATTGTACGGCAAATCAACACAACCGCGTGCGCGGCGATACCTTCGCCCGCTCCGGTGAAGCCCATACCTTCTTCGGTCGTGGCTTTGACGTTGACGTTTTCAGTATGGAAAATACCGGCGATGTTTGATTTCATCTGTTCGATATACGACGACATTTTAGGATTCTCCGCGATAATCGTCGCGTCGATGTTCACGACTTCAAAGTTACCGATAGCATATATTTGTTTAGCCAATTCTTTACTGTCAGCGTTCAAATACTTCTCGTCGGTATCAGGGAAGTGTTTCCCGATGTCGCCCAATCCCAGCGCGCCGATCACAGCGTCCATTATGGCGTGGAGCAAAACATCAGCGTCTGAATGTCCCTGCAAACCCAAGTGATACGGTATTTCAACCCCTCCGATTATCAATTTTCGATTCTCAACTAAACGATGAACATCGTAACCGTGCCCTATTCTAAACATGTTTTCTCACCTTCAATATCGCTTCCGCCAGATAAAAATCATCCGGCGTGGTGATTTTGATATTCTCGTACCCGCAGTCGACGAGCTTGATTTTGTAACCCAAATTCTCAACAAGCATACAGTCGTCCGTCACTTCGATATTCTGTTCAATAGCAGCTTGATAAATTTCTGTTTTGAAAATCTGCGGCGTTTGCGCGCGCCAGATTTGCGAGCGGTCAACCGTCGCGGTGATGAAATCATCAGCGTCGGATTGCTTTAACGTGTCTTTTGCTTTTTCGGCAGCCGTTGCACAGCCGTGGATGTATGCCTCGTGTGCTACGCGTTCAATCATTTCAGGAGTGACGAGACATCTCGCCCCGTCGTGGATCGCTGCATAATCGCTCTTGACATATTTGAATCCATTCATAACCGATTGCTGACGCGTTTCGCCGCCTTTAACGACGTATTTGACTTTCTTGAATTGATAGTCATCATAAAAACTCAATTCATCCTCACGCGCAACGACGATTATATCATCGACAAATTCACACTCCTCAAATTGCAGAATAGACCGCACAACGACAGGTATGCCGTCAAGAGGGGTTAATTGTTTTGTTTGTTTCTGCGATTCCGTCGGGAATCGTTTTATTCGAGAACCGTTTCCCGCGGCGACAATAATTGCGGATAAACTCATTTATAACTGTACCCGATATTGAACGCCCTGCGGTTGAGGTCTATCATCGCCGCGCGCGATTTAGGAATCGATTCAAGCATATGGTCAAGAAATTCGTCGCGCCCGAAGATTTTCGTCACCGCGAGCATTTTCGCGAGCATGATAACATTCGCCATACCCGTCAAACCGTTGTCCGAAGCCAGGCCGGACGCGGGAATGTAATATGTACCGTTCAGATCGTCGCGCCACGAAATTTTATTCACCAGCGAACTGTCGGAAAACAATATACCGCCGGCACGCAGCATCGGCTCATATTTTTCGAACGATTCGAGATTGAAAACCATTAATATATCAGGTTTATTAAAAACGGGAGACCCGATTTCCTCATCGGAAATTATAACTCTGCAATTGGAAGTACCTCCGCGCGCTTCAGGACCGTATGATGGTATGTATGATACATATTTATCAAAGGCAAGCCCTGTGCCCGCAAGTTGTTTTCCCGCAAATTGTATACCCTGTCCCCCTGTACCCGCGATTAAAATACTTTTTGTCATATCTTTTTAACCCTCCGTAACATCTTTGTAAATGCCGAGTGGATAAAACGGCATCATATCGGTGCGTATCCATTCGAGCGCTTCTACCGGTGATTTGCCCCACTCTGTCGGGCAGGCGGATAACACTTCAACGATCGAATATCCTTTGCCCGCCATTTGTATCTGGAACGCTTTTTTGATAGCCTTTTTCGTTGCGTTGACGTTTTTAACGCAATCGACTGCAACGCGTTCCGCATACGCAGTACCATCTAAGGTAGCCAACATTTCGCATACTTTAATAGGCGAACCTTGAATGTTTTTCTCGCGGCCATACGGAGTTGTCATGGTGACTTGTTTGTAAAGCGTCGTCGGCGCCATTTGTCCGCCGGTCATGCCGTATATGGCGTTGTTGATAAATATCGTAGTTATATTTTCGCCCCTCGCGCCTACGTGAACGGTTTCCGCCGTACCTATCGCGGCTAAGTCGCCGTCGCCCTGATACGTGAATAGAACGTTATTAGGATGAGCGCGTTTAACGCCCGTAGCGACCGCAGGAGCGCGTCCGTGCGGCGCCTGGATCATATCGCAGTCAAAAAAGTTATACGCGAATACAGAACATCCGACCGGAGCTATTCCGACCGTTCTGCCTTCTATTTCAAGCTCGTCGATAACCTGAGCGATCAGACGGTGTACTATACCGTGCGTGCAGCCCGGACAATAAGTGAGTTGAACGTCACTCAACGCTTTCGGTCTGTCAAAAACGATTTGTCCCATTATGCTTTACCCCCTAAAATCTTTTTTATTTCGGCTAATATTTCTTCCGGAGCCGGCAGCATACCGCCCGTGCGTCCATAGAATGATACCGGTTTAAGGCAGTGAGTTGATACTTTTACGTCGTCAACCATTTGTCCCATATTGAGTTCCGAAACGAGGAAATGTTTCGTTATATCTTTCTTCGCCAGATTCAACAGCGCGTCCGACGGATAAGGCCACAACGAAATCGGACGGAATAACCCGACTTTGACATTCTGTTTTCTCGCGAGATTAACGGCTGATTTGCATATGCGCGCCGTGATACCGTAAGAAACGATAATAAGTTCCGCGTCGTCGGTCATATATTCCTCAAACATAACTTCATTCTTTTCAATTTCGGCGTAACGTTTGAATCTCGCAACAACAACTGCTTCGAGTTTTTCAGGTTCGATATATAAAGAATTGATAATATTCTTTTTGCGCTGATCGCCGTGACCGCAAGACGCCCACGATTTGTCAGCCGGAGTGCTAATCACCATCTCGTCGAAATCGACCGCTTCCATCATCTGCCCGATTACGCCGTCCGTCAATATCATTGCCGGAACTCTGTATTTTTCGCTTGTATCGAACGATTTGCTTGTCAATGTAACGATTTCCTGAATCGTTGACGGCGAATAAACGAGCAAACGCAAATCGCCGTGCCCCATAGCTTTGGTAGCTTGATAATAATCCGACTGCGCGGCTTGGATTCCACCGAGACCGGGACCTCCGCGCTGTACGTTCACGACAAGACACGGCAAGTCGCAGCCGGCGATATAGCTGAGTCCTTCGCTTTTCAAACTGATACCCGGCGACGACGACGAAGTCATAGCTCTCACGCCCGAAGCTGCCGCTCCGAGAACCATATTTATTGCCGCGATTTCGCTTTCCGCCTGCAGACAAAGTCCGCCGACTTTCGGCATATTTTTCGCCATATATGCTGATATTTCATTTTGCGGTGTTATCGGATAACCGAAGTAATGCCGGCAGCCGCACCTTATTCCGGCTTCGGCAACCGCTTCGTTACCTTTCATTAATACTTTTCCCATACGTATTTTCTCTCCCTCAATTTATAATTTTTCTACTTTAATAACTGTTTCCGGGCACATGACCGCGCACATTGCGCACGCGATACATTTTTCTTCGTCAGTGATGCAAGCGGGATGATAGCCTTTTTTATTGAGCTTATCGGAAGCGAGGCTGATAATTTTTTTCGGGCACGCTTCCGCACAAAGTCCGCATCCTTTGCACCAATCGATATTGATCGTTACTTTATTCATTTAGTTTTTTAACCTCCATATATTTTTAGTTACATTTTGCATTTTAAAAAAGTTTAAGTTTGTTGAATGAAAGATCAGCGGCAAGCCGCTGATTCGGCATACTTCACTTATGTATTCAAAAGAATTAAAAAGAATTTTCTCGTCTGTTTCCACGCCGATATTGCTGTTGTTGATGATACCCGTACATTTTAAGCGTGATTTTTTCTCTATGTCGCGCAGCAGCGCGACTGCGTCAAGCGGATCCGCTGTCAGCGGGCGGTACATATTGCACACGCAAAACATATCGTACTCACATTTGTCAAAATATTCTTTATAAACCGATAACGCCGTCGCTCCGTTGTCGTCGCCGCCTACGTCGTAGATAACATAGCCGTCTTGATTGAAAGTCGAATAAATTTCAGCGGGCAACGCGGGCATATCGACGTTTGTATTTGCGAACTCCGGAATGATACATTTTATACCCATTCGTTCAAGCAGGATTTTTGAATCCGCCATCCGGAAATACGGATTAACAATATCCATGTCAACGATAGTTACGTTTTTGTTTGATTGCCTTAACGTCATCGCGAGATTAACGGCGATGTTAGTTTTACCGGAGCCGTAATGTCCGGTTATGATTATGAAATTCTTGAACATACAAACCTCCAGTTTTAATTTAAATTACATTATACCATAAACAAATCAACATGACAAGACCTTTTGATAAAAAATTATTATAAAAATTTTTTAATAATTTACATATATTATTTGAAATTTGCATTGGAATGTGTTAGAATAATAATATTATTTCGTGAAGGTGTTTTGAGTGAATACATTTATTGAGTATATTTCAAATATAAGGATTTCATTTGCTGATTTTATAGATATATTACTCCTATCGATTTTGCTTTACTATGTTTTCCGTTTTATACGTGACAGACGGGCAGGCAAATTGGCTATAGGCGTCGTTTTTTTGATTATTTTACAGTTTATCGGTGATATATTTGATTTGGTCGCTGTAAAATTTATCATGCAAAATGTATTTCAAGTCGGAATAATCGCGATTATTATATTATTTCAGCAGGAACTGCGTTCTTTGCTTGAAAACGTAGGCGGAGAATCGCTTAAGGGATTGAAAAGTATCGGACAGCAAAAAGACCGGCAGATAATAATGAATATGATAAATGAATTATGCGAAGCGTTATTTGATATGTCACAGACCAATACCGGAGCGCTTGTCGTAATAGAACGTTCTACCAAACTCGGTGACGTTATTAAAGAAGGCACGATAACCGACGCGGTGATGTCCGCTTCTTTATTGAAAAATATATTCACAAATAAATCTCCGCTCCACGACGGCGCGGTGATAATCCGCAATTTCCGGATTTATTCAGCCGGATGCCAGCTTCCGTTATCGACAAATATAAAAAGCGGTAAAGAATTGGGGATGCGTCACCGTGCGGCGTTGGGAATGAGCGAAACCAGCGACGCAGTCGTACTTGTCGTTTCGGAAGAGAACGGCGTTATATCGTTAGCAATAGACGGTCAGTTAAGACGCAATTACGATTATGAAACAATAAGAAGCGAACTCGACGAGATATTCTTGACCAATACAACTAAAGCGAAAATGAAATTATTTTCGCGTAAAGGCGGTGTGGAATCAGATGAAAAAAAATAAAATGAACGAGATACTGACAATAGTATTATCAATTGTTGTCGCTTTTATTATTTGGTTTTATATTATGAGCGTAGAAAGCCCGTCTGAAACCAGAACCATTCCCGCCGTACCGATCGTTATCCAAATGAATGAAAACGCAGCTTTAGGGGTTTACTCCGGTAATAACAGTTTTTTTGTTGATGTTACAGTCCAAGGAAAAAGAAACGAAATTAACGCTTTAAAAAATAGTGATATTTCAGCAATTGCGGACGCTACAAATATAACAAAAGCGGACAGATATTCTCTGGATGTTATCGTTAAAGTTCCTTACGGACTTAAACACGAACAATCCGTTTCCTCTATAAATGTAGTTCTTGACATCAGCGAGTCGAGGGTTATACGGATAAAACCGGTTATAACAGAAGCTGTACTCGAAGAAGGATATGAAATCGGAGAAAGTGAAATAAGTTTAAATAATACAGAAATGACGATCACAGGTCCGAAAGCGATAATTGATTCAATAGATTATGCGGTTATTAATTTAAAATTAAGCAAAATCGTCAGTTCGCTGACTGTTGTTGGTACTCCTGAGTATGTAGATAAGGACGGCAAAAAAGTTACGAATCCTTATATAACCCCCAGTATAACGACAGTTATAGCAGACGTTCCGATTTATCAATTTAAAACTGTACCGATTGAAGTAGGATATAAGTACGGGTATTTTACCAGTAATAACGTAAACATTTCGATAGAACCGCAAAACATACGGATAAAAGGCGAAGTAAAAGACATACGGAATATTGACAAGATCTGGTTGACGCCGATAGATGAAAAGAAAACCGAAGGTAACAAATTATCTGAATTAATAAACATGCCGGAAGGAATTTTTAACGTCGATAATATCGCAATGGCGGAAATCAATATAACATATAAAAATACGGATACAAAAGAAATTGTCATATATACCGATAACTTTGAAATTATAAATCCGAATGATATTGCTTTTCACTTTACAAGCGATTCGATCAATGTACGGTTGCGAGGCGATTTTCAATCGATAAATTATATAACCTCTTCTAATGTAAAAGCGATAGTCGATGTAACTAATTTATCCGGCGCGGCGTCGATTCCGGTATCGATCGAAATATTGGAACCTTACGCGAAAACTGTTTATGAATTAAGCGATTATAAAATATCTGTAGAATTGGGAGATTAAAAATTAAAATGAAACAAACCGCAATAGTGGAATCTGTCAGCGAAGATAAGGCGATTATTAAAGTTAAGAGAGAATCCGCATGTGTGAGCTGTAAGAGTTCCGTTATTTGTAACACCTGTTATAAAACGATAACAGCGGAAGCGTATAACAAAGCGGGCGCGAATGTCGGCGATACCGTGGAAATCGAAACCGATTCCAAAATTGTAATAGGATACGCAGCGCTTACATTTGTAGTACCTGTTGTTTGCGGTTTGTTATTGTACAATATTACGTTATTAATGTTTGAGAATGACCTTATACCGTATATATTTACATTTACCGGATTTATACTGCCGTTTGTAATCCTGTATTTCGCAATCAATAAAAGAAATAAAGCGGATATTATTATAACAAATATAATAGAACCCGGGAGCAAGGATATATGAACAATAGAAAAAAATGGGATATAAAAGATCCTTCGTCTGAAAATCCTGATGTAATAAATGACATAGCACAAAAGTTATCCGTTTCGCGCGTTATGGCTGTATTATTGTATAACAGAGGGCTGTACGACGCGGAATCGGCCTTGAAATTCATGCGCAAAGAAACGGAATTTTTTTACGATCCGTTCATGCTGACAGATATTGATAAAGCGGTTGAACGGATAAAGCGCGCTTGCAGCGCACATGAAAAGATCGTTGTATACGGCGATTACGACGTGGACGGCGTAACGTCCGTCAGCACTTTATATCTGTATTTGAAAGAAAAAGGCGCCGATGCGGATTATTACATCCCGAACAGAACCGGCGAGGGTTACGGTATAAATCATGCCGCCGTCGATAAATTAGCTAAATCGAATATAAATCTGATTATCACAGTCGATACGGGTATAACCGCGTATGACGAAACCGAATATATAAAGTCGCTGGGAATCGATATAATAATTATCGACCATCACGAATGTTATGCGGACATACCGAAAGCTACAGCCGTTGTAAACCCGAAACGTTCTGATTGCGGATACCCGTTTAAAGATTTAGCGGGTGTGGGAGTTGTTTTCAAACTTATATGCGCGCTTGAAAAAACATATAACGTAAATAACTATCTGCGCGATATATGCTATAAATACGGCGACCTGATCGCGATAGGGACGATAGCGGACGTAATGCCGCTTATCGATGAAAACCGGCTGATAGTGAGTTTGGGATTGAAATTAATTGAAAACACAAAACGGCCGGGATTGATCGCGTTGCTTGAACAGTCCGGAGCATTTCCCGATCCGAAAAGTTTGAGAAATAATAAAAAGAAAAAAATCACATCATCGCTTGTCGGGTATGTAATCGCGCCCCGTATCAACGCCGCCGGCAGGATAAGCAACGCGTCTAAAGCGGTGGAATTGTTTTTAACGGAATCCGAGTTTGAGGCGAATAAAATCGCCGGTGAATTATGCGAAACCAACCGCGAACGGCAGAACGAAGAAAATAATATAATCGAGCAGGCGTATAAAAAAATCGCAGGGGAACATAACTTTGATGAAGATTTTATAATCGTGTTAGATAACGACAACTGGCATCACGGGGTTATAGGGATCGTATCGTCAAGAATTACCGAACACTACAATCTGCCGTCGATTTTAATTTCGTTTGAGGAGGATAATAACGGCGATTGCCGTTTGGGCAAAGGTTCCGGTCGAAGTGTCAAGGGAATCAATTTAGTAGAAGCGCTGACGTATTGCAGCGACTGTTTAATTAAATACGGCGGGCATGAACTGGCTGCGGGATTGACGATCGAAAGGGAAAAGTTACCGGAATTTAAAAGAAAAATCAATGAATACGCACGGAATCAAATCAAAAAAGAAGATTTAATAACCTGTATCAACGTCGATTGCGAATTGCAAATGAATGAAATCAATTTGGACTTAGTAAACGAATTATACTGCCTTGAACCTCACGGCATTTCCAATCCTATTCCGGTTTTCGTTCTGCATGACGTAAAGTTGGTTGAAATTACGCCGATCGGCAACAACCGCCATATAAAGTTTGTCGTCGAAAAAGACAATAAACGACTGACAAGCGTATATTTCGGCATTTCAATAAATGAATTCAATTATATGCTCGGCGATACTGTCGATATAATTTTCAATTTAGATATCAACGATTTTCAGAATTATCAATCGGTGCAGTTAATAATACGCGATATAAAACAAAACCGCGAGTATTATAAAAATCTTGATGAAAAAAGAAAAGATTATCAGGAAATCAAAGAAGGGCGCAAAATATTAAAAAATGAATGCGCAGTGCCTACCCGCGACGATTTCGTCAACATCTATCTTTATCTGAAACAGGAGATCCGCGGCGACCATGATATTATAAGTATTCACAATATCGAACGTTACTTAGGCGGTAACAACAACGATAATTATTTAAAAATAAAATTTATAATAGATATTTTAAACGAAACAAATATTATCAGCGCAGAAATGATAAAAGAAGATATTTACAAATTTAAATTGAATTACGTCAATAATAAAGTAAATTTAGATAAATCGTCAATATATAAAAAATTAAAGAGCAAACAAGAAAAGAGTTGAGTTATGTTGTATACCGGAATAGATAAGCTGTTATCGACGCTTGAACGAACCGGTAAAAATTTCGACACCGAAAAAATAAAAAAAGCATATCTTTACGCGAAAGAACTGCACGAAGGTCAGTTCAGGAACAGCGGCGAGGAATATATTTCACATCCCATCGCCGTCGCTGAAATCGTCGCCGGGCTTGAACTCGATACGGATTCGATATGCGCTGCCTTGCTGCATGATGTTGTTGAAGATTGCGGTTCTAAAATTGATTTGAATAAAATCAAGCGTGATTTTGGGCAGCCGGTCGCCGTATTGGTAGACGGGCTTACGAAACTTGTGCAGATTCCGTTTGAAGATAAAGAAGAGGAACACATCGAAAACCTGCGTAAAATGTTCCTTGCGATGTCTAAAGACATTCGCGTAATTTTTATAAAACTCTGCGACCGGTTACATAATATGCGGACGCTCGAAGGCAAATCGGAAGACAAACGCCGAACAACCTCGCTCGAAACCATGCACGTTTACGCGCCGTTAGCGCACAGGCTCGGTATGCAGCGCATTAAGCAGGAACTCGAAAACCTTGCGCTCAGCTATCTCGACCCCATCGGTTACAACGAAGTGAAAACCGACATCGAACACAGATACGGTATCAACCGTAACTTCGTCGAACGCGCCCGCTCGCAGTTATCGGATAAACTCGCCGAAACAAATATGCACTTCGCGCTCGAAGGCAGGGTTAAATCCGTTTACAGCATTTACAAAAAGGTGTACGAACAGAATAAAAGTTTCAGCGAAATTTACGATTTTTACGCATTAAGGGTGATAGTCGATACCGAACTCGAGTGTTACACGGCTATGGGTATCATTCATGATATGTTTAAATCGATTCCCGGGCGGTTCAAGGATTATATCTCAACGCCGAAGCCGAATATGTACCGCTCATTGCACACGACTGTTATCGGACGCGACGGTATACCGTTTGAGGTTCAGATACGCACATGGGAAATGCACCAGATCGCGGAATACGGCATAGCCGCGCATTGGAAATATAAATCCAACGTTGACAGTAAAGAAGAAATTGAACAAAAACTCAGCTGGATTGCCAAACTCATCGAAATGGACGACGATACGCGCGATCAGGATGAGTTTCTCGACGCTTTGAAAATAGATATATTCCACGACGAAACATTTGTTTTCACTCCGAAAGGCGACGTCATCACATTGCCGCAGGGCTCGACTGTAATCGATTTCGCTTACGCCATCCATTCCGAAGTGGGCAATAAAATGGTCGGCGCGAAAATCAACGGCATGATTGTTCCTATCGACCGCATACCGCAGAACGGCGAAATCGTTGAAATAATTACTTCTTCAACATCAAAAGGACCGAGCCGCGATTGGATAAAGATAATCAAAACAAGCGAAGCCAGAAATAAAATCCGACAATGGTTCAAAAAAGAAAAACGACCGGAGAATATTATCGTAGGCAAAACCGAAATTGACAACGAATTGAGAAGATATTCTACTTCAATTACGGAACAACAGAAAATTGAGATACTCACAAATATCACTAAACGTCTGGATTTTAAAAGCATCGACGATCTATATAATATAATCGGATACGGCGGATTGGCGATATCGAAACTCGCGCCGAAATTGAAAGACGAATGGGAACGTGTAAAAAAAGATAGTGAACCTGAAGAAATAATAACCGAAGCCGACCAGATCCAAACCGTCACGCTTCCGAAAAGTAAAAAATCCACGTCCGGCGTAATTGTTGACGAAGTGGAAGGGTGTCACGTTAAATTCGCGAAGTGCTGCAATCCTCTGCCAGGCGACAGTTTGATTGGATTCATCACGAAAGGGTATGGAATATCGATACACACGTCCGAATGTCCGAACGTTGCTGTTTATAAAAACAATCCCGAATACGACGAACGCTGGGTCAGCGCAAGATGGGAGTCCGGCGTTATATCGAATACAACCACCGAGAAAGCGTTTGAAGCATTACTGCAAATCTTTGCAATCAACAGCATAACTTTGCTCGCGGATATAACAGTTGCGCTTGCGGAAATGAGAGTTTCGCTGCTTCATATCAACACGCAAAAGAAAGACGACAGGCAAATTATTATAAATATTATAATAAGCTGTAAAAATTTAGACCACGTTAAATCGATTGTTTCGCGTTTAAAAACGATAAGCAATATAGAAAATATTGTAAGAGGGTTCAGCTAATGAGAGCGGTTATTCAACGAGTAGAGAAAGCGGAAGTATCCGTAGACGGACAAGTCACAGGAGTTTGCGAGTGCGGATTATTTATATTGTTAGGCGTCGCTCCGAGCGACACCGAGGTCGACGCGCGCGTCCTTGCGGAAAAGATTTCGAAACTGCGTATATTTTCCGATGAAAACGGTAATATGAATTTATCCGTCAACGATGTAAACGGCGGAGTGTTGGTGATTTCCAATTTCACGTTATACGCGGATTACAAAAAGGGCAACCGTCCGAGTTTCTTTGATTCCGCGCCGCCGGAGTTAGCGGAGAAGTTATATAATTATTTTATCGCGCAGGTAAGAGAAAAAGTCCCCAAAGCAGAATCCGGAATTTTCGGGGCGCATATGAAGATAAACGCGGTATGCGACGGACCGGTTACGATTAATATGGATAGCGAGGTTTTAAGAAAAAAACATGATACTTAAAATTGACGGTGAAATCAATCAATACTACGCGCAGACTTTGTGTATGATATTTTTCCCCGGCGAAGATTTTTCCGAAAAACAGACGGTAACCGACGATACGCCTGTCGTTACCATCACAATCGATAAAGATTTGCTCGGCGTAAACGCGAAAGTACATATAAAAAACGGCGGAGAATCTGCGGAAGCAAAGAATTATATCTTGTACAATTCGGAATACACGGAAGAAAAAGTCGTGAAATTCGCGGCGGGAACCGCTATGCTCAAAGCCGGGAAAAGTTTATTCGGTTGCGTTCCTCCGTGGGGAATCCTGACAGGTGTGAGACCGTCGAAAATCGCCGCCGATTTATTACATAAAGGCAACGGTATCAATGAAATTAAATCAATTCTGACAAAAGAATATTATTTGAATCCCAAAAAGGCTTCACTCGTGACGAACATCGCGGTGAGGGAAGATAAAATTATCAAATCATTACCGAAAAATTCTTGCAGTTTGTATA
>WREN01000032.1 GCA_009779295.1 Oscillospiraceae bacterium
ATTTTCCTTTATTTGGGAAAAATGCCGCTCGTATGACTTGTAAATTATTTGATTGTTATCGTTCAGCACGACGCATTTCAGCGTCGTTGAACCGACATCAAGCCCGATTTTCATTTGAGTTTAATCCTTTATTTTTATAATAACCTGTCAAGACCGACACCGCTGATAAGGCAACGGAGTTTCTTATTCCCCGTCATTTTTTGTATCCAATCAACAAAACCGCCGTCGACTATTTCGATTTTGTTGCCGTCCTTCTCCATGTGGATGTTAAAATTTATTCCCTTGTAGTAATTATTGTCCTCATGTTCCAAATCGAACGAAACGGGAACGTCGGGGAATTCGTTTTTAACAAGTTCTGTCATGTTTTCGAAGAAATTATCAGGATAGCCGCTTCTTTTCCGCAAAACTATGGATAATTGTTTATTTACAAACAGTTTCTTATAGTAAATCAATTGTTTCATAAACAGTTCTTTTTCGCAAGTACCGCACGAAACGATGCAGAATAACCCGAAATGCGAAGAGTAACCTTTTCTTTTTGGGAACGGTTGCGCACGTAAAACTCTCGCCGTCGTGCAATAGTGAACCGGAAGTTTTAGATTCCTGATTTGTTCGGCGATGATAATTGCAAGCATATTCGTGGGGTCGGATAGGATTTCCGTTCCGCGCAGCGCACTCACTACATTGTTTTGGTCAACGCAACCGAAAGCGGAACAACTCGCGAACGGCGCGGCGGGTGAAAGCAGTACGGGCTTTATTTCCATTTCCTGCGCTAATGATAGAAGCTCAGCTTCCAAAAGATGAAATGCAATTGAGTCAATCTCGCTCGGTACGGTAAATCTGTTTTGTCGAAATGATTTTAGCAAGTCAACAGGCGTGATGGTGTCCGCTTGTTCATGGAAAAGTTTTAGCAGCAGGGAATTTAAGTCAGATTTTGACAAGGCTAATAATTTTTCTATTAACCCATCGTCGCCTATATTATTTAAGATTCTGTTTGTTATTTTGTCCATAATCGAATTATATCATAAAATGATGAATTATGTGTGAATTATATTAGATTAAGTATTTCCAGATTGCTCTTTAAATTATCAAAACCGCTAACTCTGTACGCGTTCATACCGGAATCAATACAGGCTTGTACATTCGCCTCATTATCATCGAAAAAAACAATTTCGTCAGGATTACAATTAAGTTTTTCGATCACAAATGTGTATGTTTCAATATCCGGCTTTAATATCCCCATTTCATATGATAAAAAAATATGATGAAAATATTTATCAATCGAAATTCTCTCACAAAGGCTATTCCACTGTACTGGGTTGGTATTTGATAAACATGCAAGCGTATAGTTTTGTTTTAATTTTTGTAAAAGCTCAATAACACCCGGAAAAAATCCTTTTGCATATAAGGGAAACTCAGCGATAAAATCTTCAGGAGTAATATCAATATTAAATTCTTTAACAAAACCATTTGCAAATTCATTTGTAGTAAGTTTACCGGTTTCATATAATTTAATATTCTCTGAATCCGCCCACCTCTTATCAATTTCCGCGCGCGTTAATTTATTTCCAATGAGGTTAAGCAATCTTTTAACGCCTGTTAAATCTACAAGAACACCGCCTATATCGAGTAATATCGTTTTTATTTTCATATGTCAATCCATTCTTAATGCTGTTTTACACATTTCGCTTTGATTATTTATTCCTACGATTTCGCTAAGACGGGTATTCAGCCGTAAAAATTCAGGGGTTAATTTCGAAATTGTAAATATTATTTGATTTGTATCTCTTCCGCAGAACCAATCAGCTAACATTTCCTTTTGATTTTGAGTAAGCAGACTTCTTTCACCCTCTAATTTCGACCACATACCCCAACCGGCATTGATATGGATTCCCCTCTCGGCATACCATCCATACGCAATAAGCCATCGCGCCATGTTCAGCATTTCTAATGCGGCATAAAATTCGTTACGTTTTGCGTTACGGTATGCTTCATGTGCATATGCTAAATATTTTACACGCCAATACTCGACTTCTTGCGCCGTGATTTTATATTCAATAGTATTTGAAATGTTTATTACTTCTGATAAACGTTCCGTTTTGTCATATAATATTTTACAGTTCTTCAGCCATATAGAAGGCGATAAATCTTCAATACAATGATACCAAGAATCAATTTTAACAAAATTATCGTAATGCACCACTGCATATGGAACATTCATGTTCAAGTTTTCAAAAAATAAAACATTTCCCCAATTTTGAGCACGCGAATATTTTTGCTCGATAAATTTTGACAAATTTTCTCTATTCACAATCGTATGCAAATCGATGTCGGAGTAATCGTCGAAATCTCCGCTTGCCAATGAACCCGCGAGGTATATTCCTAATACATCCACATCATTTTTTAAATCGTTCACGGCTTTGGAGAGTAGAGTATTTCTGTATTTTGTCAAATTCATTTTATCACCCGCTAATATATATTTTTATTATTTGAATTACAGCGATGATGTATTTGTTAACTTAACTGTAGAAAATACTTATAATGCAAAATTTTTTATTTTAGTATTAATTAGTTTTTACCAGCGAAAAATTGCACGTATTCCATGAGGAAATAAAAATCCAGATAAAAATACAAAACCTCTATTCGGTTTTTTACCTTTTAATAAATTTATTAATAATATAATAGGGAATAATAACCCTGTTGTACCAAGGATTATTTTAAGAGCATTAATTTCAATAACTTGTGCTTTGTTAAACGGGTTGCGTATTGATATATATCCCGTTTGAAGGTTTGCTTTTTTCTCCATGATTATTTCTCCTCGTACAAAATACAAATTTTCTACGCTCGTCAACCCCTCACCCGCGCGATCCCATTCTCATCGACCCAAATCCTGTCATTGCAGAACAAATCCACCGCCCGCGTCAGAATATCCCACTCGCACTCCTCCATCACGCACTTCTGGAGCGTTTCGGGGGTATCGCCTTCGCCAACGTAGATTGGTTTCTGCAATATAATCGGACCGCCGTCGGCGATTTCGTTGACGAAATGCACCGTTGCGCCGGTTACTTTCACGCCTGATTCAAGCACGGCTTTGTGAACGCGCAAACCGTAGAATCCCAATCCGCAGAAACTCGGTATGAGCGCGGGGTGCACATTGAGTATGCGGTTTTTGAACGTGGTCGTAAACTCTGATGTAAGAATGAAATTGAACCCGCCGAGCACGACTAAATCTATGTTGAACTCTAAAAGTTTTTTCACGACTTGACACGTAAATTCCTCGCGCGTTTCGTAACTTTTCGGGCTGATAACGCACGTCGCGATGTTATTTTCCGTTGCGCGGACGAGCGCGTAAGCGTCGTCCTTGCTTGCGATAACAAGCGCGATTTTGCCGCCGGTTATTTTGCCGTTATTGATAGCGTCGATAATCGCTTGCAAATTCGTGCCACCGCCCGAAACCAGTACAGCTATATTCTTCATACGGATTACCCGTTGATTTCGTTCTGGAGATTTCTGTCTTTTTCAACGACGTCCGTTGCCATTTTCTCTTTGAACGCAACTAACTTGTCCGCGATTGCTTCGTCCGATAGCGCAAGAATCTGCGCAGCAAGAATTGCGGCGTTAGCTGCACCGTCGATCGCAACGGTCGCAACCGGGATTCCCGACGGCATCTGCACTACAGACAGCAGCGAATCCAAGCCGTCCATCGTCGAAGATTTAACTGGTATGCCTATTACCGGCAGAATCGTATGAGCGGCGATAACCCCCGCGAGGTGCGCGGCTTTACCGGCGGCGGCGATTATAACGCCGAACCCGTTTGCTTTCGCGTTCGTTGCGAAATCGCAAGCGACATGTGGAGTACGGTGCGCGGACATAACTCTGACTTCATAAGGGATTCCGAATTTTTTCAAATGTTCCATGCAGGGTTTCAAAACGGGCAAATCACTGTCGCTACCCATGAGTATAGCTACTTTTAACATATTATAAGTTCCTCCATAAAATAAAAAAGATTATTTTATTATACCAAATTTCGATAATAAAATCAATTTGTAAATTGTAAAACTTTCTCGCCGTTTTCGTCAATATTTAAAAATGCTACAGTTCCGGAACGATTGAACTTACATTCGTGAATCTCCGCGCCAAGCCAAATTTGGTGTAACACGAATAAAGTACCGCCATGCGAAACGATTATTGTTTTCATATAGTTACCTCCATAAGTTTCATTATAGCGTGATGAACGCCGTCGTGATTGTTGTCGAGTGTAACATATTTCGCAACCGCTTTTATATGATCTTCGGCATTTCTCATAGCGAAACTGTTCGGATATGCCGATAGCATTTCAATATCGTTCACATCGTCACCGAAAACGGCTATCTCATCTTTCGCAAGATTTAATTTCTTTCGGATTTTTTCAACTCCATAAAATTTATTAACAGACGTTATCACGATAAACAAGCCTCTGTCAACATAATACCATGCTTTGTTTTTACACAGAGTTTCAATAGATGAAACAAGATCATTTTCGATATTTTTGACCGTATCAATAAAATTCCCATAGAAAATGAGAATTTTAATCGTTCTTAAATTGTTTACATGGTTTAATCCAAAGCACATCGCGGGATTCAATCCCCACAACTTGTAAGCTCTTTCGTCAAGAGGGAATCGGAACGCGTGCAATTCATTTTCCAATTGCAAAGCGATATTTAACGATTCGCATCCGTTAACAATTTTCACGGCACCGCCCACGATCTTGTCGTCTATCGGACTATATTCCTTCCACTCGCCGATTTCAATGCAACCGCCGTTGTGATATAATCCTCCATCAAAAAGCGACAGGGTTTGGTTATCCCAGCCCAGCATTAAATCAAGCAACGGCGGACGTCCGGTTGCGATGAAAAGTTTGATTCCGTTTTCTTTGCATTTCTCAAGCGTCAATCTCGTTTGCCGCGAGATTTTTTTATCGTCGTTTAACAGCGTACCGTCTAAGTCAAATAATAAAGCCTTTATCATTTTAATCAATCTGCACGCTGTAGTTCGGCGCTTCTTTGGTGATGTTGATGTCATGCGGATGAGATTCGCGCAATCCACTGCCGGTGATACGCACGAACGTGCTGTTTTCTTTCAAATCTTTGACCGTCCCGCAACCGCAATAACCCATACCCGATCTCAAACCACCGATCAATTGATACACGGTATCACACAGCGGACCTTTATACGGCACGCGCCCTTCAACGCCTTCGGGCACGAATTTCGTGTTGCTTTCCTGGAAGTAACGGTCTTTTGAACCTCTTTCCATCGCTGCAATCGAACCCATACCGCGGTAAGTTTTGAAACGTCGTCCTTGATAGATTTCGCTTTCGCCCGGACTTTCCTCACAACCCGCGAACAGCGAACCGATCATAACAACATCTGCACCCGCTCCGATAGCTTTCGTCAAATCGCCGCTGTATTTTACGCCGCCGTCTGCTATAACAGGAATGTTATATTTTTTAGCAACTTCCGCAACGTCGTAGATCGCGGTGATTTGCGGAACGCCTATCCCCGCTACGACGCGTGTCGTACAAATCGCGCCGGGACCCATGCCGACTTTGACAGCGTCCGCGCCCGCTTCTATCAAATCCTGAGCCGCTTCGGCTGTCGCGATATTACCCGCGATAATTTGTGAATTCGGGTATGAATTCTTTATTTTTTTAACGCAGTTTATAATATTGTTGGAATGACCGTGCGCGGAATCTAAAACCAGAACGTCCGCGCCGATATGCAATAAAGCTCCCGCGCGTTCCACAACGTCTGCGGTAACGCCGATAGCAGCTCCGCATAACAATCTGCCGCCGTTATCTTTCGCGGAATTGGGGAATTTGGTAGCTTTTTCTATGTCTTTGATCGTAATTAAACCTTTGAGAGTAAAATTTGCATCCACTATCGGTAATTTTTCGATTTTATGTTTGCTGAGAATTTCTTCCGCTTGCGCCAAAGTCGTACCCTCAGACGCGGTGACAAGGTTATCCTTAGTCATCACTTCTTTAATTTTCATGCTGTAATCTTTTAAAAACCGCATGTCCCTGTTGGTGATAATACCGACGAGTTTACGGTTGGAGTCGCAAATCGGAACGCCCGATATCTTATATTTCCCCATTAATTCGTCAGCCTCATAAACAAAATTATCAGGTGACAGATAAAAAGGATTTTTAATAACGCCATGTTCGCTCCTTTTTACACGTTCCACCTGATCAACCTGCATTTCAACAGGCATGTTTTTGTGAATTATGCCGATTCCTCCCTCTCTTGCGATTGCGATCGCGAGATTCGCTTCAGTCACAGTATCCATAGCCGCAGACATAAGAGGGATATTCAATTTGATTTTACCGGTTAACCCCGTTTCGAGGTTTACAGTATTAGGCAAGACATCGCTTTTTGCCGGAACTAATAAGACGTCGTCAAAAGTCAACCCTTCTTTTACAAACTTTTCGTTTGTTTGAATAGTGCCCATAAGATATCATTCTCCCTTCAAAATACTTTATATAAATATTAAGTATATCACAGGTATTTTAATATGTCAATAACAATTTGTAATTTCTAATATATTAAAATTTAACATAATGCTTTAAATTTTGCCGGCAATATAGTATAATTTACAAAAGGGGTGAAAAGTTATAAAATGAAAATCGGATGCTGCTTATCTTTTAAAGATGAAGAAAGAATCAAACTCGGAAAAGCTCTCGGTTTAGAGTTTATGGAAACGGCGTTGGTAAGTTTATCGCAAGCAAATAGTGAAGAGATAGCACAGTTCGCGGAGTTTTTGCATGAAATCGATTTCAAATGTCCGGCGGCGAATTTAATGTTTCCGGGCGATATGAGGCTCACTGGACCGGAAGCGGATTTCAAAAAAGCAGAGGATTATCTGTACCGAACTTTCGAAAATGTGAAAAAGGTTGGCATAAAAGTAATTGTTTTCGGAAGCGGGGGAGCTCGGCGCGTTCCTGAGGGATTCTCAATCGAAGCCGCAACTGAACAGCTTGTCGAACTGTGCTCGGATTATATCTCGCCCGTAATGGAGAAGTATGACGTCGTATGCGGGATAGAGGAATTGCTGAAACGCAGTTGTAATATTTTGAACAATTGTAAGGAAGCTATGGATGTTGTTTACAAAGTCAACAAACCGAGTATAAAACTGCTCGCGGATTTGTTCCACATCGGAATGGAAAACGAGCCGGTTGAAAGTTTGGCGGATTACAAGGGGTACATCGCGCACGTGCATATCTCAAGCCCGAAGAATAACGGCGCGTTCCCGCGCGACGGCGATGGCGAGGATTATAAACTGTTCTTCGATATGCTGCGGAAAACAGGTTACGGCGAAGGATTGGTTTCGATTGAAGGCAATGACGGCGGAAATTTTGAAGCCGCGGTAGTTGAAACTTTGAGATGTTTGAAGAAAATATAAAATGGCTGCACTTGACATACACATTCAAATAGCAAATCATTTTATCGATATTCTCAAAGACATTTCTCCTTCTCAATTTATGATGGGAACTATCGTTCCGGATTGCGGCGGAGCACCGCAAGTATCGCATTACACATCAACGGGTGAGAAGGACGCTATCCGAAGTCAGGAATTTTATGATACCTACGTAAAATATGAAGAAGACCCTGAACTAAAATCATTCTTCCTCGGTTATTACGTACATCTACTCGCGGATACAGCTTGGTGGAATCACGTTTGGATTCCCGCGAGCATCAAATACGCGAAAGAAATTGAAAAGGACAGGAAATTTATAAAAGAAATTAAAACGAAGCCGTATGATGTAAATATAATTATTAATGAACTACAAAATAAAATATTTTAAGGAGTAAAAAATTATGAAAATTGGCGCATGTATGGGAATGGGCGGAGCACAAAACATTATGGTGCTGAAAAATATCGGGTATGAGTATGTTGAAACGGGTTTATGGGAGGCATACTCGGCGGACGACGCTAAAAAAGATGAGTATCTGAACGCGCTTGCGAAAGCCGGCTTGAAATGCGAAGCGTCGGCATACGCGTTTCCGGGCGTTTACAATCCTGCGGGGAAGCAGACAGCGGAAGACATTAAAATCGCATTAGAAAAATTCTATGACGTTATAAGCAAGACGCGTTATATGGAAAACGAAATTCTGGTGGTAGGAGCGGGTGGCGTGCGCAACTATCCTGTCGATCAGGGCTATGACATCAACAACGTATACGATCAGCTCGCTCAAATCTGCGCGGAAGTAATTTCGCCGGTTTGCGCGGAATTCGGCTTGACCGCCGCGCTTGAAGGATTGCAGAAAAGGGAATCGCCGACGTTCAACCTGACCGAACAGGCGGTTATGACGGCGAAGAAATCCGGCAAAGACAATATAAAAGTCATGACGGATTATTTTCACATCTTCATCGAAAACGAAGATATGACGAAATTCAGCACGTTCGGCGATTATATCGTTCACGCGCACATTGCGAATCCGGTTGGGCGCGTTATGCCTTGCGAAAACGACGGCGCGGATTACACAGCTTTCTTCGGCGAACTCAAAAAAGCCGGATATAACGCGCGTTGTTCCGTCGAAGCGGGAATACAGGGCGAATACGAGCCTACGATGGCGGCAGCGTTTAAAGAAATGAAAAAATATAAGGAGATGTTTGAATGAGCGAAGTAAATTTTAAACAACAAATCAAAGAATTCGCGGAAAAAGCCGGAATCGATCTGATCGGATTCGCCGCGAAAGAGCGTTTCGACGGACTTGACAAACGTTACAATCCTTTTTCAATCTTCCCCGAAGCCGAAACCGTTATACTTCTCGGAAGGCGTATCACGCGCGGAACGTTGCGCGGAATCGAGGAAGGCAGTAATTTTACAGATTACCCGATGTGGGGCTATTCGTGGCTTGAGGATATTTTCATCTCGCAAGTCTGCTATGATCTGACGTGCTTTATTGAAAACGCCGGTTACGAAGCCGTGCCGATTTTCCCGAATCCAAAAGAAAGTTACGGCATGGGCGTTCCGGTCGCTCCCGACCGTCCCGCTCCGAACGTCGCGCCTGATTTCGATTATGCTGCCGTTGCGTGCGGATTAGGCGAAATCAGTTTAAACGATGTTTTCCTTTCGTACCGTTTCGGACCGCGTCAGCGTTTCCAGATGATAATCACCGACGCGCCGCTTGAAAGCGATCCGTTAAGCGACCGTAAAATCTGCGACAAATGCGGCAGATGCGCGAAAATATGTCCGCTGAACGCTATTGATCCTAACACCACAAAAGAAATAACGATCTGCGGCAAAACGATGGAAACCGCGCAGATCGATTACTCAATGTGCCGCCGCTGCCGGAACGGAGCGGGCGGAAACCGCCTTATAGGTTCGGCAAAACCGGACAGGCATGCCGCTCTGTGCAACAGGACTTGCATAATCAATCTGGAGGAAAAGAATCTCATCGACAACACGTTTGAGAATCCGTTCCGGACATCGCCTCCTTGGGGAAAAGACGTTTTAGAGAGAATCGTTACAGTAAACGAGGAGGAGTAATTAAATGAAACTCACTTCAGAAATGATTAAAGCGAAAGCCGCCGAACTCGGCATCGACGACATCGGTATTGCCAACATCGAACGTTATTCCGAGGCTCCGCCCTTAATGAACCCTAAGAATTATTTCCCGAACGCGAAATCGGTTATAGTGATAGTCCAGCGTATTCCGCGCGGTACATACCGCGGCATCGAAGAGGGTACGCATTGGCATAACTACACGTTCTACGCCTACAACAGGTTGAACATGATTTTCCGTCCTAAACTTACATACTCTCTGGCGTGTTTCATCGAAGATCACGGCTGGGAAGCTGTACCGCATTACCCCGCCGTTTCCGAGAGAGAACCTACCAGACCGCCCGTCGCTCCCGGCAAACTCCCCGCGAACATCGCGACCAGTATCCGTCTTATGGCGGTCGGCGCAGGGGTCGGCGAAATGGGTCACTCAAAAGTGTTCTTAAATCCCAAATTCGGTCCGCGTGTACGTCTTGACAGTATCATGACCGACGCGGAACTCGAACCCGATCCGATGATTAAGCCCGGGACGCTGTGCAATAAGTGCGGGCGATGCGTTAAAGACTGCCCTGCCGACGCGATTCCGGGCGTAAAGGAAACGGATAAATTAATTAAAATCCGGATCGGCGGTATAGAAATTTCGTGGGCTGACGTCGATATGGGCAAATGCGTTTTAACTCACCACGGATTGAACAACACTATTTCGCCGTTCCTCAAAAAAGATTTTCCCAACTTCGAGTTTGACGTTTCCAAAGCCGAAATGACCGAGGAAGAAGCATACCGTCTCGCGTATCCCGCTACCGGCGGGCAATGGGGAATGGCGTTGTACGACGAATACAGCAGCGCTACTATGAAATATCCCAGTTACGTACGTGGTCACGGCGGTTACTACGCTTTATGCGGCGCGCGCGGCTGTATTCGCGCTTGCATGGACAACCTTGAGAAGAATAATAAAATAAAAAACACATTTAAAAATCCTTTCTACAAAAAACCGCAATGGTTATTATCGCACAAAAAAGATGAGAAAGTCGGCGTTATAAACCCGTTCCGTGAAAAATGGTTCGAAGAAAATCATCCTAATTTGATAAAAGGAGAGCAGGGATATGAAAATGAATAAAGTTTTTGCGGTTTTTCTTGCAATCACGTTTATTGTATTATTGTCCGCTTGCGGCGGGGAGCAATCAAGCGGGCCGCAGGATACAATATCCGGAGACTCAAATAACAATGAAGCTGAAACTACAAGGGATTATTTATCCACGCTTCCGGCAAAAAATTACGGCGGTAAAGAATTTCGGGTGATAGTTCAGACATATGACCGCCATCCTAACGTTGCCGAAGAAATAAACGGCGAGCCTGTAAACGACGCGCTGTATGAACGCGACGCTTTCATCTCTGAGCGCTACGGTATCGAATTCAAATACTATAAATATGAATCTCTTGCCGCAGGAACCCAACTCATGAACGAAGTTCAAAAAGTTTGTTTAGCCGCAGAAGACCTGTATGACCTTATCATCGCGTCGCCGGCGCATCACTACAGAATTCTGATGCCTCAAGGAATTTTGTTGAATCTAAAAGACATACCCAATTTGGATTTGCGCGCTCCTTGGTGGTCGCAGGCTATGTACAATTACACGCAGATCAACAACAATTTGTACACGTTAAGCGGGTCGATCGCGTTGAATTATTATTATGCTCCTTGCGTTCTTACATTTAATAAGAAAATTGCGGATGCTTATAATCTCGGGAATTTATATAAATATGTTTTCGACGGTTCATGGACGCTTGATAAGTTTTCGGGTTTATTGAAAGATACATGGGCTGACCTTAACGGCGACGGCGCGATGAAAGCTTATGAAGATCAGTTCGCGTTGTCTTTGGATGATTTGATGGGTCAGGCATTTTATATTTCATCAGGCGGCACGCAGATTGAATATGACAGCGACGGTATTCCGCAATTCAGCATGGCTTCGCCGAAAAACATAAATATAATAGATAAACTTGTCTCAATAATTGTCGATAAAGAAAGGGTACTGCCCACGGAACCTCTTGGCGGCGTTGAATTTAAAACCAAACCGTTCATTGAGGGAATGGCGTTGTTTATGGGTTATAACATGAGCGGTGTCATCGCCGATTTACGCTCTATGGAAGATGCTTACGGCATACTCCCGCTTCCGAAATGGAACGAAACGCAGGATAAATTTTTGACATACGGAAGCGCGTTCGGACCATGCGGAGCCGCGATACCGATTACCAATAAAGATGTTGACATGACAGGGCTTTTGATGGAAGTAATGGCTTACATTTCTTACAATACTGTCGGACCGGAAATGTACAACGTTACGATTAAAGAAAAAATTTCGCGTGACGACGATTCGGCGAAAATGCTCGATATAATTTATGAAGATATTATATTCGACCTCAACGGCATATACAATTTTAACAATATCGGCGTTATGCTCCGCACATACATCATATACGCGAAAACACCGTTCATGTCGCAGTATGAAGCAAATATCACAAAAGCTCAGAGCGAACTTGATGCGTTGATAGATTCTTTCAATTGAAAAAAGGCGTCTAATCAGACGCCTTTTTTATATTTGTACAACCATTAAACTTCGCAAACCGTTCCAAACATTCGGTAACATCATAAAATTATGCCACATAGGAAACAACGGCAGCCTTGACACAAGTACGGCGGGAATAATCAATATCACCGCCGATCGTCCGACGACTATAACTAATTTATGGGTAGGCCATACGTACGAAATAGAAGAAGTAAGCGGAGAAGGTTACTCTGTCAGCTACGAAGGGAAAGAAGTGACTATCACCGAAGGTCAG
>WREN01000033.1 GCA_009779295.1 Oscillospiraceae bacterium
GCGGATTCCTTCATCACTTCGCCGAGCGAGCCGGTCAATTCGATTTTGCCCGTACCCGTCATAGCGGCGACTTCGATTTTCAGCATATCTCCGCCTAATTCGGTATACGCGAGTCCGTTCACTTCGCCGATTTCATCTTCGTCGGAAATCTTTTCCGGTATGATTTTCCGTACGCCCAAATAATTGTTCAGATTATCTTTCGTGATAACGCATTTTTTCGCGCCTGTCTCAACAATATTCTTTGCGACTTTGCGGCAAATATTCGCGATTTCCCTCTCTAAATTTCTCACGCCCGCTTCGCGTGTGTAGAAATCGATTATTTCAAACAAAGCGTTTTCATCAATATTAATCTGCCGTTTACTCAAACCATGACGTTTGATTTGCTTCGGAATCAAATGGTTAATGGCGATCGCGAGCTTTTCATGGCGGGTGTATATTTTGAGTTCGATGATTTCCATGCGGTCGATCAGAGGGCGCGGAACCGTATCTAATGTATTCGCGGTTGTAATGAATATGCAATCTCTCAAATCAATCGGCAATTCTATAAAGTGGTCGCGGAACGCTTTATTCTGTTCGCTGTCCAACGCTTCAAGCAACGCGGAAGCGGGATCGCCGTGAGCGTCGCGCGTCAATTTATCTATCTCATCCAATAGGATTATCGGATTTCTTGTACCGGCTTGCTTCAGAGCGTTGATAATACGTCCGGGCATCGAACCGATGTAGGTCTTCCTGTGACCGCGGATGTCCGCCTCGTCACGTATACCGCCGAGAGAAATACGCACATACTGCCGTTTCATCGCGCGTGCGATAGATTCCACTACCAAAGTTTTACCTGTGCCGGGAGGTCCTAAAAGACATAATATCTGATTGTTGATTCCCGGGTTCAATTGCTTTACCGCTAAAAATTCCAAGATGCGTTCTTTGATTTTCTCAAGCCCGTCGTGGTCGCGCTCCAATATTTTTTGCGCCGCGGAAATATCTATCCGGTCTTTCGATAATTTCGTCCACGGCAGTTCAAGGCATATGTCGAGATAATTCTTGATAACGCTGCTTTCCGCGGAATTAAACGGCATTTTGGTTAATTTTCTTAATTCTTTCAATAATTTTGTTTCAACTTCCTCAGGGAGTCCCGAACAGTATATTTTGTTATAATACTCGTCTATGTCGTTATCCGCTTCGCTGCTATACCCGAGTTCATTTTGTATCGCCTTCAACTGTTCTTTCAAATAATATTCCCGTTGGTTGCTGTCTATTTGCGAGCGTACCTTTTTATGGATGTGCATTTCAGTATTTAAAATTTCAATTTCGCGTTCCATGACGACGGCGAGAAGTTCGAGCCGTTTCAGCGGGTCGTATTCGTTTAATATCGCCTGCTTGTCGCTAAGGCTGATAAGTATATAACAAGCGATGTAATCCGACAGGAAATCGATCGATTTGATCGACTGGATATTAAGTATCAATTCTTTTGATAGTTTCGGCATATATGTTATAAATTTTTCGAAAACAGTTTGTATTTCATGCGACAGCGCCGATCCTTTTATACCGCCTTCATTTTCGTATATTATCTGCTTACTCATAACTTCAGCCGTCATATCAGTGGCCGTAATATCAAAACTTGTCGCCGTTGCACGCGTTAATCCTTCGACTATAACGCGCACGTTCCCCTCAGGCAATTTTACATATTGTTTGATTTTCGCTATAACGCCCGTTTCATTCAAATCTTGTGAAACGGGTTTTTCAACAGAAATGTCTTTTTGAGTAACTAAAAATACTTTTTTATCATCTTCGTCAGCTTTTTTACATACATTTATTGATAATTCATTAGTTATTTCAAAACTTATTGATATCGACGGAAACACAACTAAACCGCGAAGCGGTATTAACGGTAATATCAATTTATCTACTTTTTCTATATAATGCAGCATAATTGTCCTCCCTTGCTATTTTGATCTTTATCTTTACTATTATAACATATAATTTCATTATAATCAATTATTTTTGCTTAAATAATTATGAACAAACATAAAAAAAGTAAGTATCTTATGTAACTTATATCATAATATTGATATCTCATAAGACACTCGACTTTTTTGTTTTTTGCCTGTATTATATTATAATACAAAAATTTTCATTTGTAAAGATGGCAATTTGACAGTTTTTTATGTAGAATTTTGGTATTATTTATAATTATCTATTGTTTTTTGTAAAGCAATATTATAAGCGTCCATTTTAGAAGCAAATGCCGAAGCGACATTTTCATTGAATTTACTTAACATATCCCTTAAATCGCCAAGCAAGGGATTGTTCGACACGAGCGCGATATCATACCGCGTATTGTCGATGATAATATCTATCATTTCAACGGAACGTTCGTCGCGCGTATATTTCGTTTTCAACGAAATATCGATATATGACGGACGGACATACAGATACGAATAATACGCCATATCTTCCAGTACGCGTCCCATTTGGTCATAATCGGACGTGATGAGAACGCATATATTTGTTGAGTTGCTTTGATGTACGAACACGTTGTAGTTTTCTTGATATTCTTCATATTTCGGCATAGGAAGGATACCAAAATCAGTATCGATAGATCTGAACAGCCCTGTTCTGTTCAACATTTCGTTGTAGAAAAGCAATCTGCCGTCTTCAAAAGCGGTCTGCGGAACCCGCACGCGTCCGTTATTAACCGTGAATTTTTCAGTGTACATAACCGAAACATTGTTTTTACAAGCCTCAATTAAATTTTGAAAAATAGTTATAAATCTTTCATTAATATCCAAATACGGAATATCGTCTTTGTTTTTCGGAGCGAATTTAACGTCGGCGCCGTAAGTAAAAGTCAGCGATCCGTATGAATTCATGGCAACCCCGTATAAATCTTCTTCGCCGTATACGCCGTCACCGTTTACATCCGCGGAAACCTGAGTCCCCATTTCGATCATTTTATTAAACGTCCATTTAAAGTCCAATACCAAATCATAAGGATCATCAAGTTTATAATTATTTATGAGTGTCTTGTCAAAAAATATAACTCCGGTTGATTCATACGATAAAATATTCATGTCGCCGGAAATGAAATAATTTATATTATTGATTGATAAGTCGGTTATAGAATTGGTACGCCACCAAGGCTTTTCGTAATTGATATACGGAAGGTCTTGTATCTTAGCCAAATTACCGTCAATTCCGCTGCTGAACGCGGTAACAACACCGGGAGTCGCCGCGTCAATCGCTTTGTCGTCCGCCATAACTGTGCGCTTTATAATATCCCAACCGCCCTCTAAAGATTCGATTCTAATATTATATTTATCTTCGAGTTTTAAATTTCGGTTGAACACGCTGTCGTTCACGATTTCGGCATTTAATTCTTCCGATCCGATTTCGCTGAATAAAATATTTAAAGCGTCCGTTTTAGGCACTAAAAATTTTATTTGCTTACCGCCGTAATCGACCGCGGCAATATCCGGCGGATTTATTTTTGTTTCCTTCGTTGTTTCAGTTTCAATCGTACCGGAATTATTCACTGCGGCGGTTTCGGTGTTAATATTTGTTTGATTATTGCATGAAAGAATAAATAATATTGCACAAATTATAAATAATTTTTTCATACTTTATTCTCCAATTTTGTTTATAATTCGTTTTAGTTCACTACCCTCGCTAATCAAACTGCCGTTCATTATATCTTCTTCCGTGATTTTCGCCATAAGAATCTCACGCGCGGCGTAACGTTCGCGGTCGTATATAATGTAGATATTTCCGTCGTCGTCAAACGCCGCGTCGGGATATGATACCTGATTCCGTTCGTCCAACAGCAGTTTCCACTTCCATGTCTGACATTCGTCGTCAGAAAGCATCGCGGTAAGGTTGTTGCGTCCGGTAAATTCGTAATGGTTTATTAACAGAACCCTGCCGGATTTCAAACGTCTGATAAAAAACCTCGAACATGGTCCGCCAAAACCGCTGTCCGCGCCTTCGCTCCATGTTTTACCTCTGTCGCAAGAACATGACACGCCTATTCCGTATGAAGTCCGCACGAACATACGAAGACTCAAATCGTTCATTTCCAGTATCATATGCTCATCAAACGAACGATTTTGAACGTCGGCATATCCGAGTTTTTGGAATGTTTTGCCCTGATTTGTCGTTTTATACACGAATGACCCGCGGTTTTCGTCGGTCGTTTCCACATTTTTGACAGCAAACAAGCTATGTCTCCAAACCGCGATAGGGAAAAGCCATTCTCCGGTTGATAGGATCGTAGGCTTGTTCATCATGACGTCGCCCCCGATTTTGAATTGTTCCGACCAAATTAATGTTTCCGCGTCAGGATCATCGCATATCGAAGCGTATACGGCATGACCGGGCGCTACAGCCCATATAAACCATAATCTTGAAAGTGGGTCGATCCAAAGGCAGGGATCGTAGCAACGATGATCTTCGCCGTTATACGCAACGGCAATGGGTTCCGTGAAGCTGATACCATCGCGGCTGCTCAGCAATGGAACGAAATTCCCAAGCTGTTCAGTTGTGCCGCCGGAATAAAATGTCGCAAAGACCCTTCCGTTCTTTGTACGCTCGATCCCGGGTATGCCCTGCCAGATTCTGTTGTGTGAGTAGAATTTTTCTAATTCTTTTTGATCGGTGATTAACATTTTCGTGTTCATGCTTTATACCCCCGTTTTTACGAAAGTGTACCGTGAACGCCAGCTATCGGAAGAATAATTCCCGTTAGGACCGAAACTCCTCGGGTGCACGGCGTAAGATTCGCCTTCAGGATGATGGTGCGGTCCGAACATATTGCGGTTGCCCGTGACAATTTCAAGCGTGATTTTATTGTCGTCTTTAATTATATAATCGCTGACGTCAACTTTAAATTCAGACCACATAAGCGTTTTGACGAAAACATCATTTACAAACACGTTCACCGCGGCGGCGTTTGGTTTGCCGATATCTATCGACAAACATTTGCCGTAGCGTTTTTTAATTTTAAAATTTTGCGATAATTTAATCTTTCCGGCAAAGAAAGGATAACCCTGCGTAACAATTTCGCCGCCCTTTAACGTTACGTTTTTATTCGTCAGATAAAAACCGCCGTTGGTATGCAGCGTTTTTCTTTCACCGGATATATATTTGCTTTCGGAAAATACGCTGAAATCGCCTATAATATAGATACTTTCGATTTCCGTATCATACGTCAACTTATTGATTTCGGTTTCATGCACGTCCGTACCGAATAATACCTCATATAAATTGTTATCCTGTTTAAACGCACCGTCGATCGTTATTTCATTTCGTCCGGGCAGTACAACATCTTTTATGTTTATAAGTTTGAATGATTTATCCTTCCACCATGACACCAAATCGTGGCGGATTTCCCTGTCATTTATTTTTATATCGAATCCTTCATATTCCGTCACAAGTTTTAAATCGTTTATCTTTTCCAAATCTGTATCTTCGGAAATGTAAAATTCGTACTTTAAACTTATATTGTTGTTGGTTTTCTTCGCCAGCAGCTCATCCATTACGCCGAGAACGGGCTTATATTCGCTGTACAAACCGTCGTTCACCGCATACGAACACATATCAAGCGTCAGCATATTTTCGCTTGAACTTTCCACAGTCCATTCGTTTGACAACGGTATATCTATCGTCGGATTCTCTTTCTTCATAACGTCCGGCAAATCATTGCCCGTCAATACGATATGCGACTGCATAGGTTCAAAATGCAGATATATTTCATCTTCGCTGCAATTAATCGTATACGGAGTCTGCGTTTCGAGTTTGTATCCGATCGCGGGGTCGCCGTTAATTAATTTAATCGCGGCGTTATATGATTTTTTATTGTCTAAGTTTACGAAAAAGTACGCGAAACCGTCGCCGAAATCCCTTATCATACAATGAATATTTTCAATTTCGCCGAAATTATCCGTTATCGTCACAGTTTTTATATTGTCATTGACCAACAATTCGTTGCGGAGTTCTTTATCGAACGGTATAGAAAATAGTTTTTCGTTCAACTGTTTAATTTTTGAATCGATCCTGCCGTTTATACGGTACGGATGTTTCCCGAATGAATAAATTTTCCCGCCGTTACCGGCGAATGTATTGAGCAAATTGAATGTGCTTTCATCGATTGTTTCCATTTCGGGCAGGATAATAAATTTATAGGTTTGCTCGCCTACAATAAATTTATCATCTTCAACTTTGCAATGTTCCGCGATTATCGTTTCGTCGCCGTAATGATACGGTATGTGCCATCCGGATAATTTCATAGATATGTTTTCCAGACTCTTGTCAAGTGCTTTCAAACGGTCGTTGTTGCTGCCATTGTATGTTATCCAGCCGTTTTTCATCGGATGAATCACCAATGTATCAACGATTTCTTTGCCGTTCGCGAGCAATTGCCCCAATCGCGAGATGTATAAATTGAACAGCTTATATTCATCCCACCACGGCGATTGAGTAAATAACGACGGCGGATAATCGCGTTTACGCATACCTTTAATCGAATAGCTTTCCAAATGCGGACACAATAAATTAACGCCGTTGACAAATTGCCATTCCGCCATCCATTTTAGTTCTTCCAAACTCACATCCCAGCCCGACAACGCGAAAATTTCGCTTAAAACTTGTTTTTTGCCGAGTTGCGCGGCAACCGACCCGACCTGTTTCGGTATAACGGGCGATGAAATGCCGCGTGTAAGCCAGTCTACGCCCGGAATGTGCAGATATTCATATATCGGCATAACTCCCGCGGTACATTGCATTTGGGTGAATAAACTGTCCTCAAGCATCGAATGACCTGTCCATTTGCAATTTTTTTCGCAGCACCAATCATAGATTTGTTTGCCGTATGATTCCGTATATAATTTATTTATCACGCTCCAAAAATCATATCGGAATTTTTCCGCTCCGTTTACGTCTTTAAAAAGGCAGATCAAATGGTCAACGGGCGAATATGAATTGATCTTTTCAAAAGTTTCGGTAAAAACATACGACCACGGAATCTTTCCGCGCGAAAACTGCGGTTCGTCGGTGAAAAACCCCTTCAGCTTGCCGTTCGAAAATTCTTTTTTATATTTATCGTAATATTTTCCATACGTGTGATCGATAAAGGCTTTTACAACTTTCGGGTTTAAAATATCGACATAATACGGATTTTTCTGATGAGCGATAAAATATAATTTTTCATCGGTTTTGATGTAATCCTTCGCCATTTTCAAATCCGTCCCGAAACATCTGTACTGTCCGGAATTAGATATTGAATAATAAGCGATCAGTGTTCCGGCGACGTCCTTTTCGCCGACAAGCCCGTAAGTTAAATTCCGCACGTGGTATTCGTCGCCCATAGCGGTAATTGCTCCGCCGCCGAAACCGCTCGGCCAGCCGTTCTCATCATAGCACCACGAGTCGATGTTATTCTTCTCTCCTTCGTCGATGCAAGAGCTTATGCAGTCGAACCACTCGTCGCTCAGATATTCCGTTTTTAATCCGCCGCGCGCGTGCATGAAATATCCGCCGAGACCCGCTTCTTTCATCGCACGCACCTGACGGCGCAGTTCGTCGGGGTCAAGTTTATCGTTCCACGACCAGAACGGATGTGACCTATAATTATTCGAGGGGTTTTTTAAAGTACATAAAAATTCAGTCATTTTCAACAATTTCCTCCGGTTCATACTTAAATTTAATCGCCTTAATCAAATTTAAAATAAAAAATATAATCGCTGTCATCCAGATAATTTGCAATAACCCGTGTATCATCCAGTATTCAATTTGGAATACTCCGCGTATTATCCAGTATTCGCCCCATATTTGCAGGCAGAAGACTTGAAAAATTTTAGAAATAACAGTGAGTATCGAAATTACATATACAATAATTTCATTTATAAATAATTTTTTTTGTTTATTTATTTGAGCTTCGTTTAAGTTTTTAAAGTGCTCCTCATATTTTATCAGCATATGATCGCTTATATAAATCTTAAACAAATTTGATTTCCTGTATATTAAATAAATCAATATTCCGGAACATATAATCGTTAAAATCAATATTAGAATAAACCTGTCCGCCGATCTGAAACTGTAATAAATATCCATATAAAAGTTAAAATTAATTATCCATGTTATTAAAGATATAATTGTATACGCCGCGCTGAAATATATCGCAAGCCAAAGTTTCTGATAATCCTTTCTTAATATATAAAAAGCGGCTATTATAAACAGACCCGCTGCAAAATCCGGTATAAAATCTATTCCGTCAATATAAAAGTCAAAAAGAAATACGATTCCGGCGATAAATAATGTTAAAGATACCAAAATACGGCGAATTAAATAAAAATCTTTATTATTTGCGACCAATTCATTATAACCGAAACTCAAACGACCAATAAATTCTTTATCCGCTATATAAGCTAAAATATATTTTATTGATACATATAGCCATATAAGCCCCATAACCGTAACGATTACGACATTCGTTAAGAGAAGAAAATTCCCGATATCCACTTCGCCGTATGAATATATAGTGCCTTCATAATTTGTCGTCGATATATAATATAATTCCGGTATTAAATTGAATACCGCTCTTATCACCGCAAATACAATCAAACATATGCGGGCGTTCGCCGCTTTCTCGCTGTGCAGGCTGCCGGTGTAATTCATCGCGAGGAAATCA
Organism: Oscillospiraceae bacterium; assembly: GCA_009779295.1. Lineage (GTDB taxonomy): Bacteria > Bacillota > Clostridia > Oscillospirales > CAG-272 > WREN01. The sequence continues at coordinate 8,678 of WREN01000033.1, forward strand.
AACCCGTCGTATACTTTACCGATTACATAAATCATAAGCCACGTTTCAAATATTGAAAAAACGAATATAAACGCGGCGACGAATATCCTGTCACCGGAAAGTAAGACAAATATCAAATATTTTGATATGCTCATAATTATCAGCCACAATATAGGCTTATAAGCTTTTTTTAATTCCGAAGCCAAATCCGCGATTTTATATATTCCGTAAAATATAAACAGATACCCGATAAAATCCGGAAATACATCTAAAACGCTTATCATCGGATTTAATAAAAATACTAAACCGATTATAATAAACCCTATCCCCATATCCCCTACTCCTTTTTTATTTTATTTTTTTCTTTTTTAGGCATATCTTCATCGCCTTCAAGACATATCCACATGTAACATCGGAATATCATTACGGACGTCAATATTATCCATATAAGTCCCATAAATATATATATCCAACCTATATAAACTTTAAATTCATTTGGTATAGGTAAATTCAATTGCAGTATCAAAGAAAACAGCGTGTAAAATAACCCGATGTATAAGTTCCGCACCGCCGCTTTCGCGATACTTTCAATTTTAACTTCTCTCGCGAGTTTTTCGATTCCGTTATACAAAAAGTAATGATAAACTATAAGAAAAACATTATTTAAAACGCTCACAATCGTATTAATATCCCCGTAATCAAGTTTAAAAAACAGAAACGTATCGTGGATTCCGGCGATTATAACAGTCGGAATCAAAAAATATTTTGCGCCGTTAAAATATTTATTATGATGACATAATTTCAACATCGCCGCGAACATTACAAGATATGCTATAAAATCCGGGAAGATATCGATGCTTTTGCATAAGAACAACAACACATAACCGACAAACAATACACCAAATCTCATTCCGCGGAATCCTCGCTCATACCGCAGCACTTCTTATATTTCTTACCGCTGCCGCACGGACATAAATCGTTGCGTCCGGTTTTCTCGCCTTTTACGACGGGAGCGGAAGTCTTCTTTTGCGTTTGTTTGTTTGCGCCGCTGCCTTCGAATCCTTCGCCAGTAACTTTCGCAACTTCTTTACGTTTGATAGCTTCCGGTTTCGGAACAATTGACAATAACGTCCGCACAGTTTTATTGCGGATCTCCTGTATCATTTCGTCAAACATATCCGCACCCTGGATTCTGTATTCATTTACAGGATTGCGCTGCGCGTATGCCTGCAATCCTATACTGTGCTTCAAATCGTCCATCGCTTCGATATGATCCATCCATTCCCTGTCAACGCAAGTCAGTAATATTGTCCGTTCGATTTCACGCATTTGCCCTGCGCCAAAAGCTTGATCGAATAATTTTTCTTTATCGGTATAAATTTTTATCGCGCGTTCGTAAAGTAAACCGTTTATTTCATCGGGTTTAATCTTTTTAGCTTCTTCCGGAGTATATTTAAAATCATTCTCTCCGCATAACAATCCCATGAACTGCGATCTTATTTCGGTGAAATTCCATTCCGGATTTTCATCAGTCGGAGCACAGTCATTGACAACGGTTTCAACCATTCCGCGCATCATGTTTATAACTTTATCTTTTAAATCGACTCCGTCGAGAACTTCCATACGTTGTTTATAGATAACGTTACGCTGCTGATTCATTACGTCGTCGTATGTCAATACGTTCTTACGGCTTTCAAAATGACGACCTTCAAGCTGTTTCTGCGCGTTCTCAATAGAATTAGATAATAACCTCGCCTCAATAGGCTGGTCGTCTTCCAATCCCAGTCTGTCCACCATTCCCAATATACGTTCGCTGCCGAACAGACGCATCAAATCGTCGTCAAGACTCAAGAAGAATCTTGATTCCCCCGGGTCGCCCTGACGCCCCGAACGCCCTCTCAACTGGTTGTCGATACGTCTCGCTTCGTGACGTTCCGTACCGACGATAAATAAACCGCCGAGTTCGCAGACTTTGTCATGCAGCGGCTCGATTTCTTTTTTATACTTCGCGAAAAGGTCGCGGTATAATTCACGCGCGTTGATTAATTCCTCATCGTCCGTCAGAGCGAAACTTATCGCGAAGTTTATAACTTCCTCATCGTAGCCGAGCTTGCGCATTTCCTGCTTTGCTAAAAATTCCGGATTGCCTCCGAGAAGAATGTCCGTTCCGCGTCCCGCCATGTTCGTCGAGATCGTGACGTTGCCGATCTTCCCCGCCTGCGCGACTATTTCCGCTTCCTTATCGTGGAATTTCGCGTTCAATACCGTATGCTCGATACCGGTCAGTTTCAATCTGCGCGATAATTCCTCCGACTTTTCGACCGAAACCGTACCGACCAATACCGGCTGCCCTTTTATGTGACACTCTTTAATTTGTTCAATGATAGCGTTATATTTTCCGGTTTTGTTTTTGTAAACGACGTCAGGGTGGTCTACCCTTATCATCGGCATATTCGTCGGGATTTCCACGACATCCAAATTGTAAATCTCCCTGAACTCCGCGTCTTCGGTGAGAGCCGTACCTGTCATGCCGGAGAGCTTTTTATAAAATCTGAAATAATTCTGATACGTAATGCTCGCGACTGTTTTGTTTTCCTTTTCGATATTAACATGTTCTTTCGCTTCGATTGCCTGATGCAAACCGTCGTTATATTTCCTGCCGGGCATAATACGTCCGGTAAACGTGTCAACAATTAAAACTTTCCCGTCTTTGATGACGTAATCGTCGTCGATATGCATAACGCCACGCGCTTTGATCGCCTGATTGATATGGTGGGCGATTTCGGCGTTTTCAGCGTCGGATAAATTTTCCAGTTTGAAAAACGATTCCGCTTTAGTGATACCGTAAGTAGTCAATACTGCCGTCCGCGCCTTTTCGTCAACGATATAATCCGCGAGAATATCGTCGTTGATTTCTTTCGCGTTGATTTCTTTAATGCGGAATTCTTTTAATTTACTTACGAATTTTTCCGCTTGTACATAAAGGTCGGTAGGTTTGTCGCCTTCACCGGAGAGAATTAAAGGCGTTCTCGGCTCGTCGATCAATATCGAGTCAACCTCGTCAACGATCGCAAAAACATGCCCGCGCTGAACCAACATCTCTTTATAAGTCTTCATGTTGTCGCGCAGATAATCAAATCCGTATTCGCTGTTGGTACCATAGGTTATGTCGCAAGCATAAGCCGCTTTTTTATCGGCTTGCGACTGATTGTGGTCAATCAAACCCGTTGACATCCCGAGGAAACCGTACACGCGCCCCATCTCCTCGCTTCCGACGCGCGCGAGATACGGGTTGACCGTGACGATATGAACGCCTTCGCCTGTCAGAGCGTTGAGATACGCGGGAAGCGTGGCGACGAGCGTTTTACCTTCACCCGTTTTCATTTCAGCGACGCGCCCCTGATGCAGCACGATACCGCCGATAAGTTGAACCTTGAACGGGCGTTTGTTCAGCACTCTGTCTGCGGCTTCGCGGACTGCCGCGAAAGCATACGGGAGTATATCGTCGAGTTTTTCGCCGTTACTGTATTTTTCTTTGAATATTTCAGTCTGCCCGCGCAATTCTTCGTCGGACATCGCGGAATACTTTCC
>WREN01000034.1 GCA_009779295.1 Oscillospiraceae bacterium
CGATCGTTACGGTGCTTGATATTATCGAACATATGCGTAATAAACTTTCGCCTGATGTTATTGATAGGATGGAGACTTATCTCGAACATTATTGCGAGAAGTAAAATAATTTATGAGTTTTGATTTTGATTTATACGTAAGGGAAACAAAAAAACAATGGCAATCTGAAATAATAAAACATGAAAGATTACCATTATGGGAAAAATATAAAATTCCTATGTGGAATAACGATATAAAACAAAACGAACCGTCTATAATTCCTTATATTATTAAAAATGATATTCCGAGGAGCGCCGTAATTGTATGTGCTGGCGGAAGTTATGGATGGAAAGAACCGCTTGAAGCGTTTCATCATGCAGAGTGGCTAAATAAAATAGGCGTCCATGCTTTTGTGTTAGATTATCGCGTTACTCCATATACAACTACTCATGCACTTATAGATATTAAACGCGCGGTTAGATTTTTACGATATAATTCCGATAAATTTAAAATTGACGCAAATCAAATCGCAGTAATGGGATTTTCCGCCGGCGGTCATCTTTCGGCCATGTTATCAGAACAATTTGATTTAGGAGATTCAGAAGCCGCCGATCCTGTGGAACGTTTCTCGTGCCGTCCTGACGCGCAGATTTTATGTTATCCGGGTATAACGTTTCATACATTTGACCAATATTTTTTAAAAATATTACTGGGTGAAAATTTCACAGAAAAAGATATAACCCATACATCACTGCATTTTAATGTAAAAGAAGATACTCCTCCAATTTTCTTTTGGGGTACGGAAAATGATTTCTTATTTGAAGATTGGTTATTATTCTTTAATGCCGTTCACAATAAAAATGTGCCTCTTACTGTTCATATTTTCCCGAATGGCGGGCATAGTTTTGGGCGTGAACAAACACATTCAATTTGGACTCAATGGTCTACATTATGCAAAGAATGGCTCAAAGATTTAAATTTTATCAATGATAATACTCCATAATATACTCCTCTACAACCTTGACAATATCAGAATCATGCTCGACATTGACGCGGTAAAGCACGCCGTAATCCGCGGCGTTCCAATCGTCGTCCCCTACATTTATTTTACCCTGCACCAATTGGAAAACCGTTCCGGTCGCGTACAAACTCTCCACCGTTTCGCGCGAATACGAACCATACGGGTATGCCGTCATCATTAACCGTTCGCCCGACAGCCGGTCCGACAAATACTTGTACGACTTGAACGCTATCCGCATGAAATCGTCAAGTTTTAATTTGAGTACGTTTTGATGTTTCGTCAAGTGCGAGTATATTTTAACAAAACCGCTTTCCTCCATTTTTTTCGCGTCGCCGTATTTGAAATGGTTGGAAAGCAAAGTATTTTCGGTGCAGATAAAAATGTCGGCGTAAATTTCCAGTTCCAGCAATATCGGAAACATAACGGTATAATTCGATATATACCCGTCGTCAACGGTCACGATGAAGTAATCCGCTTTTGCGTCGTAATTGCCGTAATAATAATCTTCAAGGTTTAACGAATTGTAACCCAATTCCAGAAGCGTTTCCATATCGCTTTTAAATTTTTCTCCGGTCGTCACATACAACGGGTCGTCGTCCGGATCAAGTTCGCTTTCCCTGAAATCGTGGTACATCAATATAACGATATTGCCGTCAGGTTCTACCGCGTAAATGGGCAGTGCAAATAAAATAACAATAAAAATAATTAAAAACTTTTTCAAAACAACAATTCTCCCAAAATAAATTTCATACCTCAATTAGTATACTAAAAAAAATTGCAAATTACAATAGTTTTTTAAAATATTAACAAAATCTATTTGACAGCGTTAAATTTTAGGTGTAAAATAAATTTATATTTAACATTATCAGGAGGATATTTAATGGAACAAGCAAAAATTAAAGAACTAAAAAACATTGCGGCACATATAAAATTGGGCGCGCTTGAAGCCGTTCACAGCGCGATGTCGGGTCATCCGGGCGGTTCACTGTCGATTGCGGACATTCTCGCTTATCTCTACTTCGCCGAAATGAACGTCGATCCGCAGAATCCCGATTGGGAAGACCGCGACCGTTTCGTATTATCGAAAGGACACACCGCGCCGGGTTTATACGCCGTACTCGCGGAAAAGGGATACTTCCCGAAAGAAGATCTCAAAACATTCAGACAGATCGACAGCTATCTTCAAGGACACCCCGACATGAAAAGCGTGCCGGGCGTCGATATGACGACGGGTTCGCTCGGACTTGGCATATCGGCGGCGTGCGGAATGGCGCTCGCCGCTAAAATCAAAAACAAAGACTACAGAGTTTACGCTATCCTCGGCGACGGTGAGCTCGCGGAAGGGCAGGTTTGGGAATCGGCTATGTTCGCCGCGCATTACAAACTGGACAATCTATGCGCGTTCATCGACTTCAACGGATTGCAAATTGACGGCAAAATCACGGAAGTTATGAATTCCACTCCGATTGACGAAAAGTACAAAGCGTTTAACTGGAACGTCATCGTCATCGACGGTCACGATCTAAACCAAATCGAAACAGCAGTCAATAACGCTAAAGTTACAAAAGGCAAACCGACGATGATTGTCTGTAAAACCGTCAAAGGCAACGGCGTGTCGTTTATGGAGAACCAAGTGCATTGGCACGGAACCGCGCCGAATAAAGAACAATACGAACAGGCGGTAGCTGAAATCACCGCTTCGATAGGGGGTTAAAAACATGGCTGATAAAATTGCTACCAGAGAAGCATACGGAAACGCGCTCGCCGAGTTCGGCGACATTTACGATATAGTCGTACTCGACGCAGACCTCGCCGAAGCGACGAAAACTCTCATATTCAAGAAAAAATTCCCGCACAGATTCTTTGACTGCGGGATAGCGGAAGGCAACATGGTCACCGTGGCCGCGGGATTAGCGGCGTCGGGTTTGATACCGTTCGCGAGTTCGTTCGCTATGTTCGCGGCTGGCAGGGCGTTCGAGCAAATCAGAAACGCCATCGGGTATCCTCACCTCAACGTTAAGATCGGCGCTACGCACGCCGGAATCTCAGTCGGCGAAGACGGCGCGACACATCAGTGCAACGAGGATTTGGCGACCATGCGCGTAATTCCGGGCATGACGATAATCAATCCCGCGGACGCTGTTGAAGCGCGCGCGGCTGTTGAAGCGGCGATAAAATATAAGGGACCGGTTTATTTACGGTTCGGACGGCTTGCGGTTCCCGTACTGTTCGACAAAGAAACTTATAAAATGGAATTGGGCAAAGGAATCGTGATGGCGGACGGTAAGGATGCCGCGATTTTCGCGACCGGAATCATGGTCAACATTGCGCTTGAAGCGCGCGAACTGTTAAAAAATGACGGCATAGACGCCGCCGTGATTAATATCCATACAATCAAGCCTATCGATAAAAATTTGATTGTTCGTTATGCGAAATCAACCGGAGCAATCGTTACCGCTGAGGAACATAATATTGTAAACGGGTTCGGAAGCGCGGTATGCGAAGTGGTCGCCGAGAATTGTCCTGTGCCCGTAATGCGCGTGGGAATCAATGACAGCTTCGGCAGAAGCGGCAAAGTTCCGCCGCTGCTTGAAATGTACGGGCTTACTCCGACGAATATCACAGCTAACGTCAAAAAAGCAATTAATTTAAAGAGGTGAAATATAAATGGCAGTAGTAACGCTTACAAAAGAAAATTTTGATAATGTAATTAATGAAAATTCTGTTGTACTCGTAGATTTTTGGGCAAGCTGGTGCGGTCCGTGCCGTATGCTTGCGCCGATTATTAAGGAAATCGCGGAAGAAGCTGACGATGTTGTCATCGGCAAGGTCGATGTAGATGAAGAAGGGGATTTGGCAAAGAAATTCGGAATTATGAGTATTCCTACGATATTGGTATTCAAAGACGGCAAAATTGCAGAGAAATCTGTGGGTTTGAAGAGCAAAGCCGCGATTCTGGAGATGTTACCAACTTTTTGAAAAAAGTTGGACAAAAACTTTAGTGCTAAGAACGAAAAAAGGCAAGACATTAGACTGTCTTGCCTTAAATTTGTCAACACTTTACCCTAAATTCATCGGAAAAATCCGCGATGTATACTCAATAATGCTTTTATTATACGCGTTATATAATGATTGTAATGAATAATTTTCTGTCACTGCACGTCTCAGAGCTCTATATGTGCGGTCTCCTATATATGCGTATTGCGGACCGAACATATAGGCAAAATCAAACGCAAGCTTGCCGCGGCTGTTATAACCGGTGATATAGTCGAGCATATTTAGCGTGTCGCTGTCGCGCACTATATTGCGCTGTAAAATGGCGTAATACCTGTCGGTTATATAGCCGAATGAAGCGGCGTTAGCGGCCTGTAAAAACGCCCCTATGTTCTCAACATTGGAATTGTTTGACGGCACGGCAAGCACGGAGAACGCCTGACTCACATAGGTGTTATATTTATGCCGCTGATCAAGTTTCGGAAAAGGCACTATCCCCCATGTGTCCGACATATCATAAAACCATTCCATTTTCGATACGGTATCCACATAGAATAAAATATCTCCTCTGTAAAATGCGCCTAACGCGACGCTGCCCGTATATAATGTTCTGTCGTTGTATAAAAGATTCCGCATCATTGCGACTATGGCGACGCCCCTGTCATTTGCGTAACGCAGGGCAGGAGTTTGGTTATAGCCTGTATCCATAAGCGTCTCACCCGACGACAGGTAAATAAAATCAATATAATTGTCGACCGTCAACACTGAACCATGTCCGAAAATGCCGTCATACGAAACAGTCGCCAATGTCATCTCGCGGAATTTATCCATCGTCCATTTATTGTCATAAACCAAATCATACGGGTTTTCCACGCCTAATTCTTCCGCGAGAGTCTTATTGAAATACAGCGCGTAATAATAATCGATATTTTTATTGAACTCGCCGACAATTCCGTATACGCCGTAACCGGCTGACATCTGTTTCATTGCGTCTCTGTCGTAATAATACTGCACGCTGTAATCCGTGAACGGCAGCATGTTTAAATTGAGCAGTAAGTTTCTTGAGTAGAATAATCCAAGTGATTCCGGCGGTATGGCTATGATGTCCGTATAATAATCGTCGCTGTTGTACGCGTTTAAAGTTTGCGTAAATATTGTATTTATATCGGCTTCGATAGTAATTATTTTGGTGTTATACATTTCTTCAACCATTTGATTACGTTCGATCCTCGCGGCGTCAACGATAGTCGCCGCCTCATCCGGCGTGAACATCGCCGCGTCAGAGGTCGCAATATATATAGCGACTCCGCCGAAATCGCGTACCGTTAAAGCGTTTAAATATTTATCCGCTCTTGCCTTATTATCCGCCGTATCAACCGGACGGACTTTTCGCGTCGTTTCATTATCTATATCTACGATTATTATTTCCGGCGGTTCCGTTTCGGTTTCGGTTTCTGTAACAGGCGGAGGTTCGGGGACGAACGGCTGCTCGCCTGTGTTCAGGATTATCAGACCACAGGATGATAGTATTGCTAATAGCAACGACAATAACACGATTGTTATTATTTTTTTCATGTGAGAAATTCTCATTAGATTGTTTGCCTTTCTGTGTGTGATGAACTAAAATTTTATTCGCTGAATGGTAATGTAAATTCCATTGTAAATGGTTTACCTTTGTAATTTCCGGTCAATTTGTAATTACCTAAATCAGAAAATTCTTCGTTTAAATTCAAAGCATAATGCGTATCAAAATCATCGTTGGGTAAAACATACAAATACCTGACTACATGACCAATAAAACTAAATTCCAATTTCTGACCGTTCAAAGTAAATTCCAAATCTGTCAAGTCAGATATGTAGAAAGATTGTTGAATTCCGGAAAACTGAAACGAAAAAAATTTCAATGCTATCATCGCGATACTGCTTTCGTCGCCGCGTCCTCCGTGACTTACAGCATATAAATCATCAGGATTTGCAGGAGTATCGGTGAGAGGAGTCTTTTCAACTATTATTCGGTTAAAATTATTAAATTCTACGCCTTTATATTTTCCGGTAAAATCGTAAATACCCGGTTCACGTATTTCAGTTTCAAACGATAAATAAAACCACGTCATTTCATCTAATTTATAATATTCTCCGTCATATTTCAATTTGCTATTGGCGGGGATTCCGTTTCTCGTTAATATCATTTCTGTAAAATCTTTAATATTAATATTATCAAATGCACCGTTAAATTTTATAATTATCTTTGATATACCTGAGTGACCGCCTATTAAGTCGCCCTCAAGTTTTTCATACGTTAGGTCAAGAAACGCCGTATCAATATCTTTCGCTCTTGGTGTTTTCGCCGAACACGCGGTTAATAAGAATAAAACGGTTAAAATTAAAAATAACTTTTTCATATATACCACTCCCCCATAATAAATTATACCCAATCTTCCACGATATTTCAACAATTTTTTGTAAACTTGCCCTCAAGCATGTGAAAGATTAACACTTTGTTAAAAAAAGCGGTTGTTAGAAATGATATAATTATCATATGAGGAAATTTTTGAGAGGAATGATTAAATGCACAGCAATGTATACAAACTAAAAAAGAGAAGGTCGCCCGTGCCGTTTTACGCCGTCGGCGTATGGTGGTTCGTTTACGCCCTGATGTTCCCGATGTACTGGTGGTACCATTACGCCATCGCCGCGGCTATGTCGATATTTATCTATATTTTGTTTTCACAAATGTTTCCGGCGCAGCATATAAAAATCGCCAAAACGTATAAAGCTCCGGTAAGCGGAGTCGGCGAAGTTGACAAGACGATCAAAGACGCGCAGTCAACGCTCAACAGCATCTATGATTCAACGGGCAAAATTGCGCTAACCGATTCTATTTTCGCGGGAAAGATCGCGTCAATTATCGAAGACGGCCGTAAAATTCTCGAATATCTCGCCGTAAATACTAAAAAGATCACGGTATTGCGCCGTTTCTTCAATTATTATTTGCCGACGCTCGATAAATTACTCAAAAATTACGTCGTTCTGGATAAACATAAAACCGCCGAGCGCGATTACGCGGAATCAAAAGCCTATACCGAAGCTGCGGTCGATATGATGAAAACCGTTTTCGACAAACAGCTTGAAAAGTTGCTTGACGACGTCGCGCTTGATATAACAATTGACACGGAAGTTTTAGAAACAATGCTCGCCAATAGCGGTTACAAAGAAGGAGGCTTATCCAATGAATAATAATTTACCTGAACTTAAACTCGACAATAATTCAGCAGATACTTCAATGCAATTAAGCCTTGACGAATCGCAGCTCACCGAAGCAGAACGGAAAATTATCGACGAATTTATTAAAAAAATCGACTTGACGGATTCCTCAACGATAATGACATACGGCTCGTCAGCGCAGAGAAAAGTTGCGGACTTTTCGGATTCGGCATTAAATAACGTCCGCACGCAGGATTTGGGCGAAGTCGGCGGTATGATCATCAACCTCGTCAACGAGTTGGGTATGATAAAAATCGACGAAAACCAAAAGGGTCTCAAAGGAATGTTCAAACGTTCGCAGAACAAAATGAACCAGCTGAAAAGTAAATATGACAAAGCCGAAGTCAGCGTTGAGAAGATTTGTTCCGCACTTGAACTTCACCAAGTTCAATTACTCAAGGATATTACGATGCTCGACAAACTCTACGACGTCAATTTGATTAATTTCAAAGAGATTTCGCTGTATATCATCGCGGGTAAGAAGCGTTTGAATGAAGCGCGCGATACTACACTTAAAGAATTGCTTGACCGCGCCAATACGACGAAATTAGCGCAGGACGCGCAAAGCGCGAACGATTTCGCGGCGTTGTGCGACCGGTTCGAGAAGAAGATATACGATCTGGAATTGACGCGCATGGTAGCGATCCAATCCGCGCCGCAGATTAGAATGGTGCAGAACAACGATACAGTACTCGCGGAGAAGATACAGTCAACGATCGTCAATACGATCCCGCTGTGGAAGTCTCAAATGATAATCGCGCTCGGTCTCGCTCACGCGCAGGACGCGCTCGCCGCTCAACGCAAGGTTACGGACATGACGAATGAGTTGTTACGCCGTAACGCGGAAGCATTGAAGATGGGCACGATTGAAACCGCCAGAGAAGCCGAACGCGGCGTCGTTGACATCGAAACGCTCACGTTCACCAATTCGACGTTGATTCAAACGCTCGACGAAGTGTTAAAGATTACCGAAGAAGGTCGCGCGAAACGCCGCGCCGCCGAGAACGAGCTCCACCGCATGGAAGGTGAGTTGAAAACGAAGTTGCTGGAGATCAATACGAAGAGGTGAATCCCTCTGCCGCCATAGCCAACAAATTGGCGTTGGTGGAGATTCTAACCAAAAAAATCAAATTAACCCCTTTACAAATTCCAAAATCTATGATATAATAATTTAGTTTGCACCGAATACCCGGTTCACGGACATAAAGAAACAATCCATCTTGCGATGGAGTCACGTTTGTTTTCACCCGCCGTTTACTGAGTATATCGGGAGCGATCAAAAATAAATTTATGAAAGGTGAAAAAACCAAAATGTTAGCAGAACAAAAAAAGCTCATCATCGATGAGTACAAAACCCACGAAGGCGATACCGGTTCTCCGGAAGTCCAGATCGCCATACTCACGCACCGCATCAACCATCTGACCGAGCATTTAAAGGTCAACAAAAAAGACCATCACAGCCGCAGAGGGCTGTTGCAAATGGTCGGCCACCGCAGAAACCTGCTCAATTATTTAATGAAAAAAGATATTGCGCGTTACCGCGTAATAATCGAAAGACTCGGAATCAGAAAGTAGAGGAACAAAATGTTCGAAAATTTTAAAACATTTGAATACACACTCGCCGGTCGTCCGCTCGTTATTGAGCACGGCAAAATGGCGGGGCTTGCGAACGGTTCGTGCCTTGTGCGGTACGGCGATACAGTCGTACTCGCGACCGCTACCGCCAGCCAAAAACCGCGCGAGGGAATCGATTACCTGCCGTTATCAGTCGATTTTGAGGAACGGCTTTACGCCGTGGGCAAAATCCCCGGCAGCTTCAACAGACGCGAAGGCCGTCCGCCGGATAAAGCGATTCTTACATCGCGCGTTATTGACCGCCCGATAAGACCGCTGTTCCCGAAAGATCTGCGCAATGACGTTGTGCTGAACCTAATGGTCATGTCAGCGGACAATGATTGCTCGCCCGAAATAGCCGGAATGGTCGGCGCGTCTATCGCGCTTTCCATTTCCGACATCCCGTGGAACGGTCCGATTGCCGGCGTTTTCGTCGGCAGGGTTGACGGACAGTTTATCATCAACCCCAATTCCGCCGAACGCGAAAAGAGCGACCTCGAACTCACAGTCGCCGGAAGCATGGAAAAAGTCGTTATGATCGAAGCGGGAGCAAACGAAGTAGATGACGACGCTATGTTCGAAGGAATCATGCTCGCGCATGAAGAAATCAAGAAACTCTGCGCGTTTATAAACGAAATCGCCGCCGAACTCGGCAAGCCGAAGTTCGATTATATCTCGAATGACCCCGATCCGGTTCTCTACGACGCGGTCAAAGAATATGTAATCGACGACATTCGGTTCGCGTTAGACACCGACGATAAAAACATCCGCGACGAGCGCATGGCGGTCGTTACCGATAAAGTTTACGCGCGTTTCGACGAAGAATATCCTGACAGCCATTCGTTGTTTGACGAAATTTTATACAGCGTGCAGAAATATGTAGTCCGCCGCTGGCTGCTCGACGACGGTAAACGTGTCGACGGCAGACGTTTGGATCAAATCCGCGAACTTGCCGCCGAAGTAGCGATACTCCCGCGCACACACGGCAGCGGAATGTTCTCGCGCGGACAGACGCAAGTCCTCACCGTCGCGACGCTCGCTCCGGTCGGCGAACAACAGCAGCTCGACGGTATCGACGAAGAGGAAAGCAAACGCTACATGCACCATTACAACTTTCCCGGTTATTCGACCGGCGAGGCGAAAACGGCGCGCAGCCCCGGTCGCCGCGAAATTGGTCACGGCGCGTTGGCGGAACGTTCGCTTATTCCCGTTTTACCAACTATAGAAGAATTCCCATACGCAATCCGCTGTGTGTCCGAAGTGTTATCTTCCAACGGTTCAACATCTCAGGGTTCAGTCTGCGGTTCCACGCTCGCGCTCATGGACGCAGGCGTGCCTATTACCGCTCCGGTTGCTGGAATCTCATGCGGACTCATCACCGAAGGCGACCGTTGGATGACGATGATCGATATTCAAGGGCTTGAAGATTTCTACGGCGACATGGATTTCAAAGTCGCGGGAACTCATAAGGGCATTACTTCCATTCAAATGGATCTCAAAATCGACGGTCTTACGCCCGAAATCATAAAAGAAGCGTTGACGACGACGCATACCGCGCGCGATTATATAATCGACGAGGTTATACTCAAAGCTATCCCCGGTCCGCGCGACGAAATTTCCAAGTACGCGCCGAAGATTATTATCATGAAGATCGACGTTGAAAAAATCAGCGAGGTTATCGGAACTAAGGGCAAAGTTATTCAGAAGATCGTCGCCGATACCGGTGCAAAAATCGATATTGAAGACGACGGAACGATTTTCATTGCGGCAGTAAATCCCGAAAGCGGTTTGATGGCGCAGAAATTGATTCAGAATATCGTATTCGAACCCGTTGAAAGTGAAATTTATCAAGGCAAAGTCACCAGAATCCTGCCGATCGGCGCGTTCGTTGAATTCGCTCCGGGTAAAGAAGGCATGGTTCACATTTCAAAACTTGCTTATAACCGTGTGGAAAAAGTTGAGGATGTGGTTAATGTCGGCGACGAATTAGCTGTTAAATTCCTCGGCGTAGACGAAAAGGGGAGAATGAATTTGTCGCACAAAGATACGCTGCCGAAACCGGATTTTATCCCCAGAAATGATTTCATACCTAAACCGGCAAATGATAACGCGGAAAGCAGCGGCGGAGCCGCAGGCGATAAACCCAAACGCCCGTTCAACCGCAGACCTCCCAGAAATGATAAATAAAACGCCCGCAAGCGATGGGTGTTTTTCCTAAAAATTACAAAGGACGGTGTTAAATCCAATATGAAAAAGAGAATTTTAGCGTTTTTTATTATGTTAATTATCATTGCCTCATCCATTTATATAGGTCAATACCGTTCGCTCTTCCAGATACGCGAAGGAGCGCAGGGGATTTTTGACAAGCAAATCCAGCCATATCTTGATTATATCCTCGAAGCGGGCTATGAATTGACGGCGTTTTCCGGCGATTACGAGGCTTTGGGTACGGCGTGCGAACATCTTAAAGCCGCTCAAACCGCAGGCGAAAAATACGCGGCGTATATGGAAGTTTTTGGAGCTGCCGCAAGCGGACCGCACGAATCTGAATGGTTCGAAATCATCATGGACGCCGCGAGAAATTTGAAGGTCAAAGAATACAACGACGCCGTGAAAGAATATAATAATATCATTGAGAAGATGCCGTTCAATATCGTCGGCGCAACGACAATGGATGAATTTAAATAACAAAACATATGGGCGGTTGATAGCCGCCCGTTGTTTATGTATTTAAAAATATTTCTATAATTATAGCGTTTTTCGGTATTTTATGATATAATAAATCCCGGAGGGATAAAAAACAAATGGAAATACGACTTGCCGTTTTAAACGACATTGAACCGATATGCGAATTATATACCGAATTTTACGCTTATAACGCGAATTTTCAACCGCAATATTATAACGCCGTTATAGAATCCGGTGGTTATCCGCTAAGCACTATCGAAAATGAATCCGCGAATATTTTTGTCGCGGTCGAAAACGATATTATAGTGGGATTTATTCATGTAAGAGAAGCGCAAGCGCTTCCGTATGATCCCATTGTGCAACATAAATATGCGGAAGTCGTTGACTTAATCGTCACCGCTTC